>JAGLQA010000645.1 GCA_023137075.1 Candidatus Aminicenantota bacterium | reverse complement strand
CGGCGCACTGGTTACATTTCCAGGGGGTACCGAAATCACCCTGGGGATTGGTCTGGCCGTGGACAGTGGTGGTTTTGGAATGCATAAAGAAGCCGCCGCCAACACTAATTTTTACATGGGCCTGGGGGATGGGAGTCCCCTGTGGTGTCAGTGCTCTCACGAATATTTCCGTGGGTTGCCCTTTTGACACGGTCGGCGGATGAATCTCGGAATGCACATTGATTTGGCCTCCCGGGATCGGCTTCTGCATCGGGTGTGAAGAGATGTTGACATGAACATTGGCCGTTCCTTTTTGGAAGCCCGGTTTTGTTACTTCAACAACGAATCCATAACCACCGGCACATTGGTTACACAACCAGGGCGTACCGAAGTCACCCTGGGCGTTGGTTTGACCATGGACAGTGGTGGTTTTGGAATGCATAAAGAAGCCGCCGCCGACACTAATTTTTACATGGGCCTGGGGAATGGGATTCCCCAATGATGTTAGTGCTTTTACGAATATCTCAGTGGGTTGTCCTTTCGCTACTGTACCTGGTTGGGCACTGGCATGAACAATCATTTGAGCGGCGTGAACAGGTAGTTGCGTTATTAGTAAAACGGCAACCGGGAAGATAAAATAAAAACACATTCTTAATAACGATTTCTGTACTTTCATAATTTATACCTCCTTTAAACCAATTTAACAGCTTGATTGTAAATGATAGGCAGCGGAATTGCAAGCCCCGGAAATCAAACTATCAACGGTAGAATCACAAAATAAAAATTGTGAACGGATATTTTGAACAAGCCGCTTTGTTTGTCTTTATTAAAAGATACCGAGTTTTTTATTTCCCTTTGTTTCCATTTTTTGATAACCTTCAGGAATCTCAAAAAATGATTTAGGAAAATTTGTAAATTTGATCCCGGTAACTTCCATCGTAGTGGTGGTGTCGCTCTTTACTTTCCCCTTTTTGCTTCTCTGGACATTATGGGTAATCGTTTTTAAAGGAAAGCCGATTTTTCCTTGTTTTTCCATCTGTTCTTTGATGAGCTCATCTAAGTCCGGAAACCCGGTTTTAAAATCCTTATTCAAAAAGGTTTTGTTGAGTTCATTGAAACCTTTCAGGTTGGGCACTGCCCATATCTCTTTGACTTCATGTACTTTTATCGTCTTTTTTATAAAAGCGATCTTCATTTTCATGGTGTAATCGGTGGTGAGTTTCAGGCGCTTACATTTATAGCCGGCTATGGTTTCGCTGCCGAGTTTTTCGCTGGTAATGGTATGGTCGCGTATCTCGATTTTAACCAGTTGTCCGATAAAACCGGTCAACTGCATCAGCGAATCCAGGGACATCTCCATGTAGGACTTTTCCTTTTCATTTACGATATAAATATTCTCTTCGCTGCTTTTGAATAACCAGTATCCATTTTTTATATGGAAGTCATCCGCGTTGGAAACGTCTTCAAAAACCTGTTTCAAATTGCCTGCCTGCGCGTAAACATGCGCAGTGAACGTTTTACTTTCACCCTTTTTCTGACCTTCGCTGGTGGTCTTTACGGACCATTCGATCCCGGCAAAGGAAAAGAGGGTGAACACACAAACTAACGTAATAACCGTCAAAATTTTCTTCATGTTATCCTCCTAAAAAATGCGGCCGTATTCATCACATTCAGACATAAAACCGAGGAAAAATTAGTCAAAAAAAATAAATATTCATACTTCATCATCCTTTGCTAAAATGACGAATAGAAAAATCATTTTAAAAAAGTGAAAACAGGATAGTATATCAGGTTATCGTTAAAGTCAATAGACAATAGACAAAGGATTAGTAATCCCTACCTATTACCTAAAGACCTACTTCCTCTATTTGATCTACAACTTTTGACGGTGCATCGTCAATGAAATCAATTTTCACATCTACACTTTATTTTATCCCGGAGATTAAAGCCTTTTCCTCCAGACATTCAGTGCCGAGAAAGCCTGTTTTTTCTGTATTGAAGTCAGATCGCCGGGATACTTCTCAATAGCTATTTCCATATTGGTTAGTGCTTCTTGAATTTTGTTATTTTTATTAAGCAGCAGTGCATAATAGAAATAATATCTCCCCCCGGGTTTTATTTCAAGCAGCCTTTTGAAAATTCTTTCAGCCACATCCATTCCTCCATATTGAGCATTTAGCAGGGCGATTTTGTATAAAAAATTATGATCGGTTGATAGAACTGCTTTATCGATTAATGAATTGTAAATATTAACCGCCTCGCTATTTTTTTTATATTCCATCAACATTTCAGCATATTTTATTTTCAACTTCACGTTCTCCGGCTCAAGTTTAACAGCTTCCCCGTAATTTTTTACAGCCAGATCAAGGTTTTTTCGGTTATAATAAACATCCCCCAGGAGGATATATGCGGAGGTAAAAATAGGCTCCGACTCTATAATATGCTTACATTGTTTTATGGCTTCATCGTACTTTTTCGAATTGAAAAAATGATTGGCAAGGGTAAACCTGAATTGAACATAATCGGGATAAATTTTTAGTCCTTCTTCCAATATATTTAGTGCTGAAGTTAAATTTTTCTTCTTTTTGTAAATATTATATAAAAGATTAAAAGCGATAGGATTCTGCATCCTGGATTTTTCAACCGCTAATCCCTTTAGTTCTTTTTCAATATGGTCTAAATTTCCCCCTTTCTCTATTTGTTCGGCGAATGCCCTCAATTTATTGTCGAGTAAAACCCCTTGCTTCGGATCTAACGGGGCGCTTCCCTTATCTTTACTTGAAAAAGTGGATATATATCCTAAGGACTTTAAATGTTGGATATCTTTCCCCGATAATTTCCGTTTGGATTTTCCTGCCGATGCAGGATTTGAATATTTTAAAATGAGCTCCCTTAGTTTTTTGTCGTACTCTTTAGAAATCTTGAATTCTTTTTTGAATATATTATTTTTTTCATGCCTGTCAACCTTCAAATTATACAATTCGGATTCCGGTAAAGAAATATATTTGTAATCACCGGCGATAATACCGGTTAACGGGGCCCAGTTCATATCCTCTTTCCCATACATGCTTTCGAAATAGAAGGTTCTCAGACTTTCACTCTCATCTCCGTGCAGCATAGGCACAAAACTGTTCCCCTGGACATCCGCAGGAATTTCCATATCCAGCAGGTCCAAAATTGTCGGCAAAATATCAACAAGATTAACGCGATTTCTGATCATATGATTGCCAAATATACGTTCATTATAAAAAATTAGGGGAACTTTCAGGATTTCTTCATAACAGAATATCGAATGGCCGTACTCCAGGTGTTCGCCAAAAGCCTCGCCATGATCCCCTATAATAATAACCATGGTCTTATTCATAACACCCGTGGATCTCAAGTCATCGATTATCTTTCCTACATATTTATCGACAAACTCGATCTCTCCGGCATACCGTTTTAATTTATCGGTTTCGCTGCCTTTTTTTATATATTCGGCAGGAGGGCGGTAGGGTTTGTGGGGATCATAGAAATGAACCCATGAAAAAAATTTTTTAAAATAATTTTTTTCAAACCACTGCTTGAATTTTAGATAAACGGAATTCGCCGGAACCTCCGACTTGAAATTGATATGCATATCATCCCCTTCAAGGGAATCATCATAAATATCGAAGCCCTGGTTAAGACCAAACTTTGCTAAAAGAACAAAGGAGGCTATACATGCATATGTATGGTAGCCCTTTTTCTTAAGCAACCTGGTTAATATCGAGTCATCTTTAGCTAAATAGTACTTGCCGTTTACCCTGACATTATGGCCGACCGGGTACTTTCCCGTAAAGATAGAACAGTGAGCAGGAAGGGTTAATGGAACCGGCGAATAACAGTTTTGAAACATTACGCCTTTTCTGCAGAGTCTATCGATATTAGGGGTTTTTATATCCTTGTGCCCATAGGCGCCGATATAATCGGCTCTCGTTGTATCGAGGGTAATCAATAATACGTTTATATCATCAACTTTATATAACGGTTTTTTTGACGCATTAAAAAAGAACAAGATTATGGCTGCAAAAAAAACACTTAACATGACTAAGCTTACCTTCTTTTTCATTTTACCTCCTAAAAATACTACTGATAGGAAGCTCCATAGGAAAATCGTTTTTTCTCCATATGCGTACTATAGGATAAAATACTCCAATTGTCAAGTGACAAGCATTCCCCAAATCCACCACCTACTTTCTATAATCCTGTAATGATGGGCGAACACAAGGAAAAATAATTCGACTTCACTCCGAGGTTAGTTCCATGATGGCGCGGGATGAGCCGCGACCTTTCCCTTTATAGAGCAGGAATGTGCCGTCCGCCTTACGGTAATAATAATTGCCTTTCCAGAAAATAGAGAGCAGCCCGGATAGAGAAATCTGCATATGAACGGCCTCTACTTTTTTACTCCCGACCGTAATGGTTTCGACGTTTTTCTTTTTCACCGAAAATGTGGTGATTTTCATATCGCCGGGACCGGAGGTGCCGACAGCCCGGAATTTCATGGATTTTTCCGTTGAAAGGGCGAATTTTTCCAGCCCGATGTTAAACGATTGGTTCCAGGGCAGATCATTTGTCTTGAATGTCTTGTTAATTTGTTTTCCTTTATGTATTCCCCTTAGATATATTTTGTTTTCCTTTTTATGGGCTGTTATTTTTGTGTTTTCCGCCGGGTTTTCATAATCCCAGGAAAGGGCATCCAGGTTTGTTTGGAGTTCGTATTTTTGCTCAATTGTCTGCCCACACGTTTCGGACCGCAGGGTAATATCACAGCCGGGTGAGGATTCCTCTATAACAAAACTGTGGGTGGTGACCCGGTTTCCTGTTTTCTCTTCATAGACACGGGTTTCGCCGTGTATCAGGCCGGCTGCGAAAATCCTTATTATCATAATAAAAAATATGTAAACAAAAGATTTCTTCATTTTCTTTCTCCTGTTCCGGAATCATAAATTTATTATATCATGAATAACCGCGGACCGGCAACATTCCGGT
>JAGLQA010000644.1 GCA_023137075.1 Candidatus Aminicenantota bacterium | reverse complement strand
ATTTTACCGGGTCGTTACAAAATTTACAGATTTTTCTCCCCTTACGTAGATAAACCATAATGAGTGAATGATTGCCGAGGGTATTTAGATTTTCCGAGAATAAAAATGGCAGATAAAATTGATACCGATACGAACTTGAGAAATGAACAACTCCTACGGGAATTGGAAGCACTGCGGGAAAGCGAAGAACGTTTTCGCCAGTTGGCCGAAGCCAACTTCGAGGGAATAATTATCCATGAAAAGGGTATTATTATCGAAGCAAATCAATCGGCAGCCGAGATATTCGGATATGAACGCACGGAAATGATCGGAATGGATGTGCTGGAATTAGTGGCCCCGGGATTTCACGAATTGGTAGCCGAAAAAAATCATTCGGGTGCAACTGATACCTATGAATCCATGGGCCTTCGCAAAGACGGTTCCACTTTTCACGAAGAAATTCATGTTAAATCGATGGAATACCGCGGCCGTCAGGTATGCGTCGCCGCGATTCGCGACATTACCGAACGTAAGAAAACAGAGGAGGCGCTTCGAATTCAAAAAAGGTACCAGGAAGAACTATTCGAGGGGTCTCCCGATGCAGTGGTCATCTTAGACAATAACGACCGGGTAGTGAGTATCAACCGTGAATTCAGGCGCTTATTCGGCTTTAGTGAAGAAGAAGCCGTGGGCAAGCGCATTAATGACCTGATCGTACCTCCGAAAATGAAAGACGAAGCTGAATTGTTAACATCAAAAGTTAAAATCAGCAGGCGTTTTTACGTGGAGAGTGTACGCCAATCAAAGGATGGCAGACTGATCGATGTCTCGATTACGGGAAAACCGATCGTGTTACACGACAATCAACTCGCCGTTTACGGTATTTACCGTGATATTACCGCACGGAAACGGGCGGAACGCCTTAAAGACGCTGCATATAAGATAGCCGGAGCCGTTTTAATTTCCGATGACCTTCACTACCTCATGGTATCCATACACAAAATAATCGGTGAGCTGATTCCGGCGGGTAATTTTTATATCGCGCTCTACGATCCCATTTCCGATATGATTAGTTTCCCCTACTTCGTAGACGAATATGACGATACTCCCGCTCCTAAAAAACCGGGTAAAGGATTGACGGAATATGTGCTGCACACCGGCCGACCCCTTCTGGCCAAGCCCGAAGTATTTGCGGATCTCGAACGAAAGGGGGAAGTGCAATCGATCGGCGCACCCTCGGTTGATTGGCTCGGCGTCCCATTAAAAATAAAAGAGAAAACAATCGGCATTTTAACTGTTCAGAGTTATGCTGAGGGGACACGGTTCGGAGAAGAAGAAAAAAATATACTGGTCTTCGTATCGGCGCAGATTGCCATGGCTATCGAGCGGAAACGCGCCGAAGAGGAGAGACAGAAACTAGAAGAGCAGCTCCTCCAGGCTCAGAAGTTGGAAGCCATCGGCACGCTGGCCGGCGGGATTGCCCACGATTTTAATAACATACTGAGCGCGATAATGGGTTATACCGAACTGGCATTGTTAAAAGTACCGGAAGAGAGTAAGTTACGCGCCAATCTTAAGCAGGTTCTTTCAGCCTCCGGGCGGGCCCGGGAAACGGTAAAGCAGATTCTTGCCTTCAGCCGGAAGGAAGAAAGAGAACAGCGCCCTGTTTTTTTAAACGATGTGGTTAATGAAGTGCTTATATTGCTGCGCTCCACCCTGCCGGCAACCATCGAAATTCGCGCTCATGTGGAGAAAACCGGGCACCCGGTCCTGGCCAATCCCAGCCAGGTTCACCAGGTGATTATGAATCTTTGCACCAATGCCGCTTTTGCCATGAGAGAGAAGGGAGGCACCCTGGAAATTGCCCTGGAGGAAATCGATTTTGATCCGGCCGTTATCAATCGCAAAGATCTACAGCCCGGCAGGTATAACCGATTGACAGTCAGCGATACCGGCCGCGGCATGACGCCCGAAGTCAGGAGCCGGATTTTTGAACCCTATTTTACCACCAAACAACACGGAGAGGGCACCGGGATGGGATTGGCTGTGGTTCACGGCATCGTGAA
>JAGLQA010000643.1 GCA_023137075.1 Candidatus Aminicenantota bacterium | reverse complement strand
ATACTTTTACGAATATGAGAACGATCCACTTAGATATTTTTTTCGGAAAAAGCTCTCACTATACAATCTGTGGAGTTTTTTTCAAAAGAAATATCGGCTACTACCTCGTAAATATATATGCCTATTTATTCGTAAATTTACACGCCTCTTAACATTTAACAAGAAAATTTGTTACTACCGGTTCTTTATCACCTGGGCCAGTCGTTTAACACCCTCGTCGATTTGCTCTAAACCGGCAAAGGAGAAATTCAGCCTCATAGTGTTCCTCTTCTTGCCTTCCGGGTCGAAGGCTTGTCCCACCACATAGGCCACTTTATTCTCAACCGCTTCTTTGAACATTTCGACGGCATCCATGTTTTCAGGCAGGGTAAGCCAGAGGAATAAACCACCTTTGGGACGCGTCCATGTCAGGCCGTCCATTTCCGGCATATATTCCGCCAGTTTTGTTAGCATGAAATCTCGTTTTTCCCTGTAGGCGGGCACAATTTTTTCCACCTGTTTGTCAAGCAGCCCTCGTTTCATAAATTCGGCGGTAATGGCCTGGTTAAAGGGCGGGGCACAGATATCGCAAGCCTGTTTGGCAATGACTGCCTTGCGGATTAAGGATTCCGGTCCGGCCATCCAGCCTAACCTGAAACCGGGCAGCAGAATTTTGCTAAAGGTATAGAGAGATATTACTTTTTCCGAATTGAGGCTGATAAGCGGTGGTTCCGGGTCTCCTTCAAACCTCAACTGCCGGTAAGGAGAATCTTCGACAATAAGAAGATCGTAGGTCTCGGCAATTCGTATCAGTTCTTTTCTCTTTTCCATGCTTATGGTTATACCTGAGGGGTTCTGGAAGTCGGGAATAACATAGATAAATTTGGGTTTTTGGTTCCCCGCAATAAGGGATTTGATCTCCTGTTCGAGCTTTACGGTATTGATCCCGTCGTCTTCGAGTTCGACGCCGCGCAATCGGGCAGAATAGCAGTTAAAGGCCATTATCGCACCGATATAGGTGGGTTTCCCGGTCATTATTATGTCACCGGGGCCGATAAATAATTTGCCCACTAAGTCCAGGCCCTGCTGGGATGATGTAATAATGAATAATTGATCTATGGATAAATCGGCGCCCTGTTTTTTCATGAATTTCAGCAGTTCTTCTCTTAGTGGGAGAAAGCCTTCAGTGGGACCGTACTGCAGGATGTTTTTTCCATCTTTTGCCATTAATTCGTTTATAATTTCCGTTACCTCTTTTATGGGGAAGAGGTCGGGAGCGGGATAGCCGCCGGCGAAAGATATGATTCCCGGTTTGCTGCTGAACTTGAGCAATTCCGTGAGTTCCGATTCTTTCATTCCTTTCGCGTTCGCACAATAAAATCGGTCATAATCGGTCATAGTACCTCCTATGTTGTAATGTCCCGGAATTTCACCACCCACTTATAGGATAAATATTTCCGGGCTTCTTTTTCCTGGATTTATGAAAATAAAAATATGGAATAATAATAGGAAAATAGAAAATGACAGGACCTCCGGTCATAATTCCCATTCCTATTTACCATGGTTTTTTATATCACAAATGTGCTGTTTTTTCAACATCATTAATCCGAATTTCCCATCAAACTTAATCTGGGCGGCCGCAAGGACACGCCCCTACAGGTTTTCAGTAGATGAACAATTCTTGTAGGGACAGGGCTTGCCCTTGCCCAATTTCATCGAAAACGTAGAAATAACATGGGTTTTGCGATTTTGATGGGAAATTTGGGATTAAGCAATTTTCTATCTTAATTCATGGTATAATGCTTATTCAGGTAAAAGGTTTTTAGAAATCGGTTAAAAAATGATCGGGCAAACTGTTTCCCATTTCAACATCTTAAGAAAAATCGGTCAAGGCGGCATGGGAGAAGTGTACCTGGCCGAAGATACCCGGCTCGAACGGAAAGTCGCCCTGAAATTCCTTCCGAAAGAATTAACCTCGGACAAAGAGGCCTGTACCCGTTTCGAACGGGAGGCAAAAGCAGCCGCGGCCCTCAGCCACCCCAACATCGTTACCATTTATGAAATAGACGAAATTGATGGGCAAATCTATATCGCCATGGAGTATCTTGACGGGCTAACCTTGAATGAAAAAACGTCACACCGGGGAATGAAACAAATAGGGGAATTAACCGACATCGCCATCCAGGTGGGTGAAGGGCTGAAAGAAGCACACCAGGCCGGCATCGTACACCGGGATATCAAACCGGAAAATATAGTCTTAGACAGGAATAACCGGGTGAAAATCTTAGATTTCGGACTGGCAAAGCTGCGAGGCGCCAGCAAAATAACCGAAGCGATTTGCCGCATCGGCACCGTGAATTACATGTCTCCCGAGCAG
>JAGLQA010000642.1 GCA_023137075.1 Candidatus Aminicenantota bacterium | reverse complement strand
ATTTCCATGTTGGTTTTACCCACAATTTTTTTTGAGGAGTCATTTTTTTTATTTTTCACTTGACATGCGTAACCTTATGGGTTACGATACTGCTGTGATTGAAAGTTTTGAACATAGTAGTAAAAAAAAAAACCAACCCATCTCGGAGGGATTTTGAAAAGGCATTACTTTGAGCCCCTTTCTTTGACAATTACGGAAGTTGCCGCAGATTTGGGAGTTTCAAGAAAAACGGTTTCGAAGATTGTTAATGAGAGAGGTTCCATTACTACTGACTTAGCATGTGCGATTATCAAAAGCCTTTAACACGACCCCGGAGTTGTGGTTAAATTTGCAAACAAAACACGACCTCTGGACAGCGGAACAGAAGTGCTTCGATTTAGAAAAGATAAAAATCCTGGTGCCCAATTACAAAACCCTGGAAGCTTAGTTCATGCAAAATTCTTTCCCCACTGTTAGCACAAATAAAATAAAACAAAATCTCGAGAGGTGAGATACACATGGCTGTCAAAAATAAGGTAGATTTAAAACAACGACTGTACGAGGTTGCTGAAAAAAATCCCCCCTATGATCTTCCCATAGCTGTATACCTGGTTACAAAAGATGGTGAATTCGTAGATTGTAATCCAAGAGCAAGGGAAATTCTTAAACTTCCGCCAACTGGGAAAGAGATTAAGGCTAATATTAAAGATTTTTTTTGCGATCCGTATGAAAGAATCCGTCTACTCAAAGAGCTTGAAGAAGCTGAAGCAGAAGGAAGGTTTTTAGAAAAAAAAGTAGTTCGCTTCAAGGTTAATGGAGAAAAAATATGGGTGCAGGACTACTGCCGGTCTGTCAAAGACCCTGAGACGGGAGAAATAATCGGTTACACCGGCTGCTTAGTTGACGTAACCGAAGAGGAAAGCTCTCGTCAATTATTTGAAAAATTGCCTATAGGTATTTATACCCTGGATACTGAGAACAGAATCGTTCGAGTAAATAAAGCATCGGCTGATATGCTGGGTTACAATCACCCTTCCGAAGTAGAAGGTACGCCAATCGAAAATCATTATGCAGATAAAGAAAAAGCGGAAGAATTTGAAAACCTGATAAAAGAGAAGGGATCTGTCGTGAACGAAATAGTGGAGTTGGTTAAAAAAACGAATGAGTACTGCTACTTCTCTGTCTGTTCCTATAAAAAAACAGACACAGATGGCACCTATATTGGCCGGGAAGGAACAATCATGGACGTAACCGAGGAAGAAAATTACCGCCAACTTCGTGATTCCATACCTGTAGGCACATATATGGTAAGAAAAGACACAAATGGTAACGAAATCATCCAGCAGTGCAATAAGACATTTGCCAACATGTTTGAATCTGAAATTGAAGAGCTTAAAGGCAAAGAAGTAAATGAATTATATGTTTCGGAAAAAGAATATAAAGATTTCGTAAAAGAAATCACAGAGAAACATAGGCGAAATGAAATAATGGGACGTATTCCCGTAAGAGTAAAAACATCCAAAGGTCGCATTCTAACACTGGAAGTCCACTGTCGTCTTTTGACTGATAAATCAGGGAGAATCATGGGAAGAGCTGGGATTGTTTTAGATATCTCAAATGAAGTGGCCTTGCACGAACTTAGGGACGATATTGGCAGAGTTTTGCATTTTTACTCTGCCACCCTGGTAAACCTGGAACAATCTATCAAACCGATAATCAGCGCCTTAGCGCCGGATCCATTTACGAGTGGCGAAGTATTAACGATTGACAAAGCAATTGAAGCATTGACTGAGCCGACAAAAAACTTAAAGAATATACTGAGTAAAATGATAGAATTCACGAAGGTAGAACCGGGACGTCGTAGTGCCATACCTGAAGAGAAGTGGGCTATCCTTAAGAACCATAAACAATTGCTTGAGGAATACGAGACACAAATCCTTTACCCTGAGTTCCAGGTAGCCACTTTACATGAGGTATCAAGGATTATCCTTGATGTACATGGTAAGATTGAGAAGGGGAAACTACCTCGCGAATTAACTCGAGATCTCTACAATAAGGCGAAAGAATTGGAACGAATCTGCTGCTTAATCAGGACCCACCAGACTTTGGACACAATAATAGAAGTGGATTATACCATCAGGGCGCTTCGCGAGTTCGTTTTCTTCCAGCAGAGGCAGCCGGGCCCCGGTAGTATCTTCAAAATCACAAAGTTAATCCAAAATGCAATATACCAGCTTTATTTGTTTGCGAGACATAGGAGGGTTGCCATCAAGCAGGACCATGAATCATGCAAAGCCCGTGTAAAAGTGGAAGAACGAAGCGTTCTGCGCGCATTGTCCAACCTATTATACAATGCCTTTAAATACAGTTGGCACCGCAGGATAGAAGAGAAGACGTGGGTTAATGTTAGGGCATTCGCGGTCCGGGATAAGGTACATGTGGAATTTCAAAGTTTTGGGGTACCGATAACTAAAGAAGAAATAGAAAAGGAGTTAATTTTTAACTTTGGCTACCGGGGTAAATACTCCGGCGACCGCATGAGGTTGGGAACCGGCATCGGTCTCTCGGATGCCCGGGACACGGCCCGGAAATACGGTGGGGATGTAAAAATAACCAGCCGACCGGCTTCGGGAGAAGATGAAACAAACTATAAACAACCTTTTATAACAACAGCGACGTTTATATTACCCATATATGCATAATCGGTAATCAATTTGGAGGTAGAAAATGAAATATAAAGTGTTATGGATCGAAGATGGCGCTTTTGTAGAGGTGGCAACTTTTGCCGGGGCCGTATTAACCAGTATGAAATACGATCTGGAAGTATCCATTGATATATCGGATGCATTAGGAAAAATAAGAACTACTGAATATGATGCGGTCATCGTGGACATACGGATACCTCCCGGCAACAACATGGAATGGAAAAAAATTTACAACCAATCTGGTTATAATAAGAATAGCGCTCGTTTGGGTATGCAGCTCCTTTTCAGCCTACTAAAACCAGAAGAGGCGGAGGTTAAATTAGAAAACATTCCCTCATGGGTTTCTGCCAAAAAATTCGGGGTATTTACCGTAGAGAGTAGAGCGGAAGTGAAAAATGATATGGTAGAACTGGGGATATATCTTTATCTTCAAAAGAAAACAAATATGAATAGAAATGATCTGCTCGAATTCATCGAGAAAATTATTGGACCTTCGGCAGCGAATTCCAATAAAGGAGGAGATGAATAATGCCACCACAATTGACCGAAGCATGGGGTATTGCATATTTACAGATATTGATTGTTTTATTAATATTTTTCTTTGGTATCCCTTCAATCGTATTCCAGGTGACATTACCGGAGGAGATGCGGCGCATTGTCAATAAATATATGAAGCCGTACCTTAGGATGATAGGTGAAGTTGCTCTATTAATTACTTTGTTTGCACTATATTTTGTGTGGGGTTTGCACCCATGTATTATAGGTGTTCCAATATGGAAAGATTGGGTAGGCTCTATTATTATTACATTGTCATTAATATTTTTGATTGTATTCTGGTGGATTTACCTGCTTAAACTGTCGCGAACGGGAATAGTAAATTATTTAGAAGTAAAAATTTATAAAAGATTTGGAGAAGAAGGCTCTAAAAAACATGAAGAGCTAACAGACCTTATCACCCTGGGAGAAAGGAGTGAGGCTGGTCATGAAAAAGAGATCGTGTTAGAGGCTATGAGTCGTTTAATTATAAAATTACAAAAAAGGGAAGGATATAAAGGGGGAGGACTCGAATATATTTTGAGAGATTTTGATGAGATTGTTACAAGTAAAGATAAACCGGGAAATGAAAGCGATTTCCAATTATCTGTCGGGATTTTAGAAGATATTATTAACAGGCTTAGTAGTCAAAATTTTCCAGGTGTAAGCGATGAGATTTTTGTCTATTGGTCTCTGAAGAAAATAGGGAAAAAGGCCGTTGAACTGAACCTTTCCAAACAGGTAGTATTGAGGGTTATAACGATTGCTTCTTCCAATCCCGATGTTCTCTTTGAAATAGGTTATTCTGCTTTTAATTCGGGCGATTATTTTTCGGCATTGGCAGCTTTAAGCAAATTGGAAAGTCTGGCACTGCCAGGGAAGCAGAAAAAACCAAAGGTAAATGATCAACTCTTTGGTCTCATGGCCCATTTTTGGAAAGGAGGTGGTAGTGCCCGCAGGCGGGTGGAATCTTTCCTGGAAACTTATGGCGATCAATTTCCAGATATTGATCAAATCCTGGGTCAGGCTGTGGATGCACACTATAAGGATGCCCGGTATGATACCGCTGACAAATTGATGGAAATGAGGGCAAATTTAGCGAAATCAAAGACAAAAGGAAAGAAGAGTTAGGTTTTTTTAGTAATTCTAATTTTAAGCTTTATTATTTACTAAATGCCTCTGAGACGGAAGATTTTCCGTCTCTACAGTACTGGTTTTTGAGCTCGTTATTAGCAGCTTAATCATAACTCTCTTCGAGAACCGTAGAGACGCAAAATCTTGCGTCTCATATCCCCATTTTTTATATTCCTGTCTTTCTCGTTTTTATCGGCTAATGATTTCGTAGTAACGGAGATGAGCAAAAAAGTCAAAGATTGATCCACACATTAAGCGAAATTTCCTTTCCGGTTATCTCCATAACTTCAAAAAGCATCATTTTTAGCTGCGGCACGGAATATTCGGTATTTGCTGGAATTGCCAGACGATGCTGTTCCCAAACCATGAACTGATGCCGGGTTCCGGAATAAGGGCCTTCAAAGCCAAGCTTACGAATCTTTCGGATAAAGTCTCGACGCTTACAGGGTGTCCACCTGCTCATAAGTAGGTCTCTTATTCAAATCTATTTTGTCTATAACCGGTAGATGATGTCCCAACTGAAGACCAACCAATACCCAATCTTCAAGTGTTGAACGAAGCCCATCATCACATTCCCGCAAAGAATTTCCAAAAGCAATCACACCTTTACATTGAGGAATACGACCGGTAAATGTACCGTCTTCCAGCTTATCATAAAAAGCTTGGTTCATAAGCCGGTTCACATAACCGGTAAGAATAAACCGAATCGCCATTTGCTTACCTCCTGCTGCGAATAATAACAGATAAAAGGATTTCATGTCAACCGGCAACCCTCTACAAAAAAGGAATTTTTGGGGGACAGGTAAATAATTTGCACCAATAAGGAGAAAAATCTATTAAAGATGAAAAAAAATAGATGCCCTGCTTCCATGTTAAAATAATTCACTTGCCCCACAACCCGGACGAGCCGGAACTAAAAAATTTTAAAAGTAGAAAGAAAATTTTTGCTCTGCAAACTCCCCATATTAAAGTGTTTCCAGACTTGCGGAAAAATATTCTGCCGGGAAATGGCAGGATTTCACGACAAAGTAACTTTTTTTGCATCAAAATGAGAATTCTTGAATTATAAGCAAGAAAGTTGAATTTATTCATAATTTATGTTATTTAATAATCGTAAAGATATGAGCCCAACAGTTTTTAGACATAAAGGTTATCGGTTCTTCTTCTTTTCGCGGGAAGAAGAGCGGATGCATATACACGTCTATTGTGCGGATGGTGAAGCAAAATTCTGGCTTGAACCGGAATTGGAAGTCGCACAAGTCTATGGTGTTTCGCAGAAGCAAGTGCGCGAGATACATAAATTAATCGAGGAGCATGAAGATGACATTACAAACGCCTGGAATAGGCACTTCAGAAGTTGAAGTCATGAATATCTCGATTCACGGTTTGTGGTTGTATATCAAAGGTAAAGAGTATTTTATACCCTATGAAGAGTATCCCTGGTTCAAAGATGCTCGCATGTCCGAGATACATGACATTCAACTGCTTCACGGCAGCCATCTTTACTGGCCCAAACTTGATGTGGATTTATCGGTGGATTGCCTGAAGAATCCGGATAACTATCCATTAATGTATCAATAAGATAGGGACTTTTGGGGGAGACAGGTAAAGGATTTGTCAAGGGTGGTTGGTGCCGGAGGAGGGAGTCGAACCCTCACAGGGACGAACCCCGTCAGATTTTGAGTCTGGTGCGTCTGCCAATTCCGCCACTCCGGCGTTTTTTATGGAAATTTTGAAGCCTAATTATATCACACCCCCCGCCCGCAAGCAAGTTCGGAGGCCCAAATCCAGCGCCTAAATATACTAATTTGCAGAGAAATACGATCAATAAAGGGTAAGGGCAAGCCCTGCCCCTTGCATGTTTGATCTCGAAGGCATTTTTGGGTAAAAAGGATAATAATTGATAGGTCAGGGTTATTCGTGATATAATGGGCACTACAATTAAAAGGCAAAAGAAATGATCGAATTAAAAGGGCAGTTAGGCAAATACAAAATATTAAAAAAATTGGGCAGCGGGGGCTTCGGGACCGTTTACTTAGCAGAAGACACCTTTTTACGATCGCTCAGGGCTTTGAAAATACCACACCGGATCGGCTCCCGGGTAGAAAAACTGCTCCAGGAATCGGTGGTGCAGACAAAATTATTGGATCATCCCAATATTGTGAAGCTGCTGACCGTGGATATGATTGATCAAAATATCATTATGGTCCTGGAATATGTCAAAGGAACCGATTTAGAAAAAGTTCTCGATGACAATGAACGCTTAGATGTTAAGATTGCCTTGAAATACTTCCGGCAATTGCTGTCGGCCTTAGAATTTGCCCATTCCCGGAAGGTGATTCACCGGGACATCCGCCCGTCGAATATCCTGATCGACGAAAAAGATAACATTAAAGTTGCCGATTTCGGTACATCCAGGCTCCTGACGGAAAAGCAAGTTGCCACTACCAAAATCGGCTCGCCACCCTACATGGCACCCGAACAATTTGAAGGCCGGGCAGTACTGGCCTCGGACATCTATTCGGCCGGCTGCCTGTTCTATGAGATGGTAACCGGTTTACCACCGATCGTCGCTGCCAATCCCATGGACATTTATAAAAGGGCAAAAGCGGGAGATATCGTATCGCTGATCAGGAAACGCCCCGCTGTTTCACGGGAACTGAATTGGGTCATCATGAAAGCTTTATCCCCCAATTTATTGAAAAGGTATAAAAACGCGGGGCAAATTTTAGCCGACTTGAATAAGATCGAAGCCAGAAAAGTGGACCACAGTTCCGAAATAAAAAGAATAAAGGAACGCATCGACGCCCGGGAAGTCCGCGCCGATTATATTTGCTGGAATTGTCACAAAACCATGCCTCGCAAAATGAGCACCTGCCTGTACTGCGGCGCAGAACAGTAGAATGAAAGAATATACATCACGCGAATTAATGGCTATTGCGGCGGCACGTGAGATTCACGATGGAGAGATTGTGTTCTGCGGTACGGGAATCTCACTGCTGGCAGCAATGGCGGCAAAATGTATCCACGCTCCGGGAGCGATTATCTTTTTCGAAACCGGGGCCATCGATCCGGATCTCAAAGAAATTCCCCTGACCGTGGCAGACTCGAGGTTAATGTACGGTTCTTCCAACAATGCCGGTCTTGGTGAAGCCTTTGCTATTATGCAAAATCCTTTCTTAGGGGCGCGGCTGGTCGGCATCTTAGGCGCGGCCCAGGTGGACCGCTTCGGCAATCTCAACTCTACCTGCCTCGGTGATTACTCGAAACCGAAGGTGCGTTTCCCGGGTTCCGGTGGGGCCTGCGATGTCGGCAGCTTTGTGGGCCGCACCATGGTTTTTATCCGGCAGGAGCTTCGGCGCTTTGTCGAAGAATTGGATTATTTTACCACTCCCGGTTATTTCACCGGGCCGGGTGAAAGGGAACGCCATGGCTACAAGCATGGGGGGCCGGCTTGCGTCATATCGGATAAAGCGGTTATGCGTTTCGACGCGGAGACAAAAGAGATGTATCTTTACCGCTGCTTCCCGGGAACCGCAGCGGCTGAAATTCAAGAAAGTACGGGTTTCCCTATCGACCTGTCACGGGCCGGGGAATTAGACCCGCCGACTGCCGAAGAGCTGCGCATTTTGCGCCGGGTGGTTGATCCCCAGCGCCTCATTCTCGATCCTTAGAACAAATCAGGACGTT
>JAGLQA010000641.1 GCA_023137075.1 Candidatus Aminicenantota bacterium | reverse complement strand
TTGGACGAAACCGCTCCGCGGTAAATAGGGATTCACTGTCGATTATTTTATCTTAAACTAAGTTTATAAAAGGATTCTCTTTTAGTATAACAAGACTTCAATTAAAAAAAGGAGGTCCTATGACTAAATTAAGACAAAGAATGCTTGGGAATTTATAGGGACAGGTAAATAATTCTCTCTTAAATTTCATTCATTGGGGAGTATGTACAGAAATGCAATTGAAGCAGCTAAGAAAAAGTAAGAATCAGAAATTCACAACTCCGTCCCCAATTTGTTCCTTAAAAAAAGTTGGACAAAAATTTTTATTAAGTGGTAAAATAAGTTCTTAATAATTTTTAAAGTTTCTGAGTTTATTAATAGGAGGCCGAATGTATACCTTCTTGGATAAATTCTTTTTTGTATTTCATACATTAATAATTTTTTTTAATCTCTTTGGCTGGCTGTGGAAAAAAACCAGGAAATTAAATTTAATATTACTTTTATTAACAACTTTCTCCTGGTTTATCCTGGGGATATGCTATGGTTTTGGTTACTGTTTCTGTACTGATTGGCACTACCAGGTCAGGATGAACCTGGGATATTATAATATGCCGCCCTCATACACAAAATTCCTGGTCGATTCATTAACCAGCCTGGATTTTAACGCGAAATTAGTAGATGCCTTTACCCTGTTTTTTTTCTTATTGGCCCTCTTTGCTTCGATTTATACCAATGTGAAAGATTGGAAAGCCAGGACCCGGAAAGACTCAGAAGTGTATAAGTTAAGAGGTTGAGAGAGTTGGCCAGGCTTGTTTTTCTTTAAATTGCAGAGTCCCAGGCATTGGGAAGAGAATTTAAAGGGACAGGTAAATAATTCTAAGGAGCGGTTTTTAACTATTTCGCTAAGCCCCTATTCGGATTTGCATTAAAAAGCCCCCAGGACTGGCAGAGGTGGCGCTAATTTAGTATAATAGAGGATCGAAGTTTCGGAGGTAAATATGAAAAAGCGCAGGGTGCCGACGACCAATGTGCCGATCTATCGTGATTCCGGTTTTATTTTGGGCGACCTAAATACCATTAAAAAGGCATTTAAGGATGAAAAAGATCATTTCCGTTCACCGGAAAATTATATATATTCCCGGTACCGCAATCCCACGGTGGTGGCAGCCGAAGAAGGGATCATGGCAGTGGAAGAGTGCAAATGGGCGCTGCTCACCCAGTCCGGCATGTCTGCCATCGATGTGGCCCTGTCTATCTTTCAAAGGGGAGATGAAACGAGGCCCTGGCTATTCTTCAGCGAAATATACGGCGGGACGAATCATTATATAGACCGGGTGTTAATATTCCGCCGGGGTGTCGATATAAAACGCTTTTATCCATCTGGCGATCAATATGACCTTAAGGAATTGGAAAAGATGCTGGATAAGTTGAAGCCGGAATTTGTCTACTTCGAAGCCGTATCCAATCCCATGCTGGTAGTTGCCGACTGTGAAGCCATTATCAAAATGGCAAAAGAAAAGGGCGCCGCGGTTATCGTGGATAACACCTTTGCCACCCCTTACCTGTGGCAGCCCTTGAAAGATGGCGCCGATATCGTGATACACAGCGCCACCAAATACTTAGCCGGCCACGGCGATATAACAGCCGGGGTGGTGTGCGGCAATGACCTGCAAATGGAAAAGGATGCCGTCGAATACCGGAAATACACCGGCCATATGCTTTCTCCGGATGACGCCCACCGGCTGGGAGCGCAGTTAAAAACTTTCAACGTGCGCATGGAAAGACACTGCAGCAATGCTTTCAAATTGGCGCAAATGCTGGCCAACCATAAAAAAATAGAGCAGGTGCACTATCCCGGCCTGAAGACCCACCCCACCCATGAGAAAGCGAAAAAGCTCTTCAAAGGGAAGGGATTCGGGGGGATGATTACCTTTGATCTTAAGGCAGAAGGCCCGGAAAAAAAATTAGAAGCAGCGAAGACGTTCATCGCTGCTGTTGCCGATTATATACCCTTAATTCCCAGCCTGGGGAACCCGGAAACCATCCTGCTTCATGTCGAATCCGTATGGGGCGACAAGTACCGACTCCCCGGGATGATTCGCCTCTCCGTGGGAATCGAGGGATATGAACACCTCGAGGCCGTTATCTTGAAGGGGTTAGAACAGATATAACTTCACCCACATACAAACGGTGGTAATCTTTTTTAGGATAGTGGGTGGCAATTTCCGGCTCACAAAAGTTGTCCGGGTTTAAGTCTTGTTGATACAGTTTTTTACTCACCACCACCAATCGCGCTTCTTTAAAGGAGACCGCGCCGTGCTCTACCGATACCGGTGTTAAACCGGCTTCGGAAATCTTATCTCCATCCCGGCCCGATTTTGCGCCCAAAAGGTTCAAGGCTTTTCGATATTTTTCCTTAAAAAAGGAAAAGGTATAGATATTCCCCTTTTCCATGAATTCGTAGGTATAGCGGGAGGGTCTGACAAAACAATAGCTGACCGGTTTATGCCAGAGGATGCCGAAACCGCCCCAGGAAGCGGTCATAGTATTGAAAGAATGTTCATTACCGGCAGTAATGAGCATCCAGTCGTCCCCGATTATTTTGAACACGTTACCCGGTAGTGCTTCGGGTGCCATGCGTTTGAAAAAAGTTCCTTGTTCCATAGTTTTTTTACCTCGATATGAATTGTCTAGCTACAAATTGTATAAAAAATATCACTAATAGTCAAAAGACGGTACGGTTACATGATTCGGGGCGAGTTTTATGCAAACCGGTTAAGCCTGTTAACGGCCTTTGCTCAAAACTTAACGCGATTCCGGTATGTCCTTCTGAGAAAAGGTATTTAAATATTCCTCCGGTGTCTGAACTTTTATCCATTTATTTTTGAAA
>JAGLQA010000640.1 GCA_023137075.1 Candidatus Aminicenantota bacterium | reverse complement strand
TCTTTGGGACTGTAATTTTTTATATATTTAAATCCAATCTCTTGACAAAATATGTTCCGGGGAGTCCAAAATAACATCGCGAAAAGTATAAAAATGGAGAAAAAGAAGATTTTTTTGAATGATAAATAGATTGTTGAATGCCTGCCCTCTTTACTTTTCTCATCTTCCGGCATATCACACCTTCTTTTTTTTCTTTATCTAATCTCTTTTCAGGGACATTATTTTCCCGTAAAAGAGTGAATACAAAGAGTACCATATCCAAAAAAAATTTCAAGAGGTAAATAGTTATTCGTTTATTACTTGATATATGCGGGCAAATGTACTAAAATATAACATTGTGAATGAAAAATGAAACAAAATTCAGATATATTTAATTACCGGAGGAAAATAAAATGCTTAGAAAGATGAGAAGCGATTTTAAAAGATACTCGTGGACCTTGTGGCTGGTTATTATTGCATTCTTAGTAGGTTTTTCTTTTACGGATTCCTTTAAAGCCGGTTCGGGAAAGGAGACCGATCTGTTTACCATCGCCGGAATAACCGTTTCGGCAGAGGCATATTACACGGAAGTGCGCCAGACCCTCGAATATTACAGCAAGCAATTTAACAACAAAATAAGCCAATCGCTCATCAAGCAGCTGCGTATCCCGGAACAGGTATTGCAGCGGATGATCAACACCACTATTATACGGAAAGAAGCAAAATCTCTGAATTTATCTGTCTCAGACGAAGAATTATCGAATAAGATCAAGGATTATAACATCGTTAGACAGGATGAACAGAAAGGGCTGACCAAAATATACATATTCAGAGAAGGAGGCCACGCCGGCGGACGATTTATCGGTAAACGAAAATACGAAGAATTGCTGGCAATGAACCGGATCAAGGTCAAAGAGTTCGAAAAAGAGAGACGTGATGAAATAACCGGTGAGAAATTCATGCAGCTTGTCACCGGGCCCCTGGTGATTGATGAGGAAACGCTTAGAGAGGATTATAAAGCGGAAAAGGATAAGGTGAACCTCGATTTTGTCGTACTCAGGCCCGACCGTATCAAGGAAAAAATCGACGTAACGGATGAGGAGTTAAACGCGTATTACCAGGATCATAAAGAAGATTTCAAAACAGCGGAAAAACGAAAGGGCAGCGTGCTTGTTTATAAATTCGATGACTTTAAAAAAGATATCGAAGTCAGCGAGAAAGATCTCTTCGATTACTACCGGGAAAATAAGGACTCTTTTTTTGTTCCGGGGAAAATGAAGGTCTCCCGGATATTCCTGAAATACGATGAAAAGAGTCGGGAAGATATCCTGAAAAAAGCCGAGGAACTCCGGAAAGAGTTAACACCTGAAAATTTTGCCCAAAAAGCCCGGGAAGTCTCTCAGGGCGCGAGAGCAAAACAGGGTGGCGATTACGGGTACCAGGACTGGCAGAGTTTTTCCGATCAGGAAAAGACCATTATCGAAGGCCTTGAAGAAAAAGGGATATCCACTACTATCGAAACCGGGCAGGGCGGATTCTCTCTTATCTTTGTTTCTGAAAAAGTAGAAAAACATCAGGAACCCTTCGACAAGGTAAAGGACAGGATAAGGGAAAACTTTGAAGGCGCGCAATTGAATAAAATCGTGCAAAATAAAATCGGGAAAGCGTACAATAAACTGAAAGATGCTAAGGATATAAAGAGCAAAGCCGAAGCGCTCGATGTTAAGATAATCGAAACGGGAAATCTGAAAAATGGGGACCCAATCGAAGAAGTCGATGAAGCAGGTTACATCTCCAGGGCATTATTCACCTTGAACGATGGGGAAGTGAGCAGGCCGGTCGAGTTCATGAAGGGAATAGCAATCGTACAATTGATCGAGATTATCAAACCGGAGATCGAACTCTTAGAGAACGTAAAAGTCCAGGTGAAAAACAGGGTGGAAATGGCAAAGAAGATCGAATTCTTAGATAAAAATTCTCAAAAGGTGACGGCTAAATTAAACGCAATAGATGATGAGAAAAAAATTGAAAAATATTTGAAAGATGAAAAGTTGAGTTCGACCGCTTATGAGTACAAGAGAGGAAACAAGTTATCCTATCTCCCGGGAAAAAAGGATTTGGATGAGATCATATTCGCCTTAGAAGAAGGGCGGTTTTCTTCGCCGATAAAATTTGAAAACCAGGTAGCGATTGTAAAGGTTAAGAGTAAAAAAATAATGGATGATACGGATTTTGAGAAAGAAAAAACAGGGTTCTACAATCAAAAGCTAAACGATTTGAAGATGAATTTTTTTGCTTCCTTTGTCTCCAATGCCAGGGAAAAATACAAAATTGAGAAATTCAACCAGAAACTATACCAGGAAATACAGGAACGAATCATGTCAAAATTTAATGAGTAGCGGCAGGAAGATGTAAACCATGGAAAGAGAAAAGATATCCCAGGCAATCGAAATTCTGAATGAGCCCGGTATCGATATAGATTTGTGGTTGGTCGTCGATAAGGAATCCGAAGTCCTCACAGACCCGGTTATGGATTATGTGATTGGTGCCGGCGTGACCTGGCTCTCCTTCTTTTTATTCTTTAAATCCGGGGAGAAATATGCCGTAGTGGGAAACCTGGATATAGAAAAGATAAAACGACTCGAACTATTTGATGAGATTTTTGCCTATAAAGATTCGCCCGGAGATGACCTGTTAAAATTATTGAAAAAACACAGTCCCCGGAAAATCGCCATCGATTATTCGAAAGACTCACCTCCTGCCGATGGACTCACCTATGGCCGGTATTTAAGCTTGTTGGAATTGCTGCAAGGGACGGATTTTGCCGAGAAGCTTGTTTCTGCCGAGAATATAATTGCCCGCATCAGGGGAAGAAAATCCCCGGAAGAAATAAGACGCATTAAAAAAGCGATTGATATTACCCTGCAAATATACGACCGGGTTACCGGTTATGTGAAACCCGGGCTTACCGAGAAACAGGTGGCGGAATTCATTACCGGTGAACGAAAAAAATTGGGGTACGAGGCATCCTGGGAAGAAGATCACTGCCCCTCGGTTTTCGCCGGTCCCCAGGAAACCGGTGCCCACTCCAGCCCTACGGACAGGGTTCTCAAAAAAGGCGAGGTATTTAATACCGATTTCGGGGTTATTTATAAGAAATATTGTTCCGACCTGCAAAGGACCTGGTATATTTCACAGGATGGCGAAACCCTACCCCCGGCTGAAGTTAAAAAGGGTATCGAAACCATTATTGAATCTATTAAAAGGGCTTTTGCGGCGTTAAAACCCGGTGTGAAAGGTATCGAGATCGACCGCATCGTTAGGCAGTACATTGTATCGCAGGGTTACAAGGAATACCCCCATGCCCTGGGTCACCAGGTCGGTCGAAAAGCTCATGACGGCGGCGCGTTATTGGGTCCGGATTGGGAACGGTACGGCAATCTCCCCTTCATTCCCTTAGAAGAGGGGCAGGTATTTACGATTGAGCCGCGATTATATATACAGCAGGGTGTCGTCACTATCGAGGAGATGGTGGTTATTACTAAAGATGGAGCCCAATGGCTCTCCTCCCCCCAGGAAGAGATATATATCATTAAATAATGCCTTACAATTCCCGGAAACCGATTACTGCCCTTAATAGTGACATATATTATTAGGATCGCAGGCGTGTTCTGTCAGGAAATTTCTTGAAAGGAGGTATTATGATATTGAAAATCACGGCATTTAAACAGGTTATTCTTATTTCGGGGTTTATCGTTACCTTTATTGCGGGGATTGCTCTATCCGATATCGTCCTGCACACCCTGAACGGAATTTTTGATAAAGAAATTTTCCGTACCCGGATCGACATGGCATCGGATCTGGCGGAATCAAAGGATAAATCAGAGGAGACAAAAGAAGACCTGGAAGCCGCGAACAGGAAATACGAAACCTATTCGGGAGAAATGCAACAGAAGCAGAAAGAACTTAAAAACCTGATCCGGGAAATCGATTCGAAGATCGATCCCGCGGTGATTAAAGATGCTCTGCTGAGAACGCCTTTTTCCGAGACCGGGAAGATGGGTAAAATATTCTTAAAACCCGGCACCGGTGAGACGATCTTGAATCCGACCACCAGCGATGATCCCACCGTAACTGAATTTAAAAAGACCTTTAATAAAAAAGCGAAAGAGATTATCGATGTTTCAAAGGGAATATTAGGAGAGAAAATCAACCGTTTGAACCGGGAAACCATCAGGGTGAACAATGAGTTGAAAGACAAAAACCTGGAGTTGATCCGGAAACTAAAGGAAGTAGAAAAATATAAGAAGGAGCTTGACGAGCATAAGAAACAGGTAGCGAACCTGGAAGGGATTAAAGTGGACTTAGAAAAAACTGTCGGTATCCTGGAGACGAAGATTGAGGATGGCCGTTTGCGGGTTAATTTTGCCGGTGATATTTTGTTCACTACCGGCAGCCACAAATTGCGCAAGGAAGGAATAGAACTGCTGGAATCGGTATATCCCATATTAAAAAAGAACGTGCAAAACAACGATATTTTTATTGCCGGGCATACCGATAATGTCCCGATTAAAGCAAAAACGGAAAAGTATGAATCCAATTGGGACCTCTCCACCTACAGGGCCATAGAAGTGGTAAAATACCTGGCCGGCAAAGGTATTTCTCCCCACTACCTAACAGCCGCGGGTTACGGTGAGCACAAACCCATTGCGTCCAATTCTACAAAAGCGGGGAAAGCAAAAAATAGACGGGTGGAACTCTTTTTAATTCCCAAGATCATTAAACGAACGGAATAAAAAACCGGGCAAAACTATAATTCAATCCTTTGAATTTTATTTTTTCTCCCCTTGACTTTTGCAGGCGAATCCCATAGAATCAGGTTTTAGTTACATTTTCATACAAAATTAAAACTTTCAAGGAGGTAATATGGCAACTAAAGTAAAATCCAAAAAATCCCCGGGTGGAGGTGAAGGCCACCTTTTTGCGGTAAGAATACTGGAAAAATTTATCGGATTTATCAAAGGTTTATTGACAGGTAAGTTGCTGGATTTCAGCATTAAGTGGCTTACTTTAATCGGGCATATCGGCTTAATCGTTGCGGCAGTGTTGGGATTCCTATTCTTCATCATAGCGGCAATCCGCGTCCCTGCCGGAGCCGGTACTCTTATCCTGTATGCTATCATATGGGTAATAGTGGTGTTTGTTCTACAGTATACGGCCTATAGATTCTTACCGGCAGGTGACAACCTGATTAAAAATAATCCCACCCGCTTAGCATCTAAAGCCTTCCTCGACTGCGTAGGATTTCTGGCAATGCTGGCCGGAATCGTGGCATTATTCTACCATATCTACCTGGCAATTAAGCTTCCCAGTTTATCTGCCTTTTTAACAGGACTGGGTATGTTTGTTTTCCTCGAATTTATTGCCCTGATTGCGTTTAATGTGGAAACGGCCTCCATGGAAATTGTTGGAGAAGCCTCTGCCGGTCAGGAAGCCATCGGTATTGTTACATTTTTTATGAAGACATTGTTGAGATTGGTACCCATCATTTTCGGTCTCGGTATCGCTGTATTCACCGTAATCATGTTTATCGATTCCTTCGGGTTATTCAGCGATACGAGGATTAGCGCCGCCCTTGCTTCCGGTACAGCCAGTGCAATTATGATTGCACAGTTCACCTTATTGCCTATAGCAAGTTATATACTCTTTGTCTTGTTCTTCCTCATCATCGATATCATCCGTGCCATCCTTGCCATTCCCGAAAAACTGGATAACTTAAAAAAATAATAGTTAAATACAAGAACCCGCCGGATGGGGAGAAACTTCCCCATCCGGTTGATTCCGGTCAAAGAGGAAAGTCAAAAAAATCTCTGACTGGGAACAGTGTTTTTCTCGTGGTAGGGAGAGAATGATTTTCGGAAAGTGCGAAGTTACGACATCAAATTTGACAAAAGAGGCAGGTTATTTTAAAATTAGCCCGGAGATAGACATGAAGTATTATTATGTTGCCGCGGAACAATATGGGAATAGGATAGCGGAAGAAGGAATTCAATGCGATGAGAGCGGGGTTATAACCGTCATTACCCTCAAAGATACGTTCCTGATGGATAAATTTGTTCTCGATGTCTATACCTGCGAGGTGTTGGGACTGGAAGAGTATTCTCTTTTTGAAATATCGCTGAAAGGCATAGCCGGGGAGTTATTAGATAGTAATATAGATAACCTGTTTTCGGAATTCTTTCAAGTACTGACACAGCCCTTTATAAGCCCCGGGTTTTTAAAACGCATTACCACATATAGATATGAGGGGATGGGCCTTGATATCGGCCTTCATATAGTGGAAAACAAAGAAAAATTCGACGATGAATATAAAAAGAAGATATTGGGCTACTATCACGAAATAGAATAAGCATGCAGATAAAAGTTAAGTTGCTGAGTGACAGTGCCATATTACCCCGGAGGGCCCATCCGGGAGATGCCGGTTTGGATCTCTTCTCGATTGAAAAAAAGGAGATTCTACCGGGAGAGAGTGCGCTTGTAAAAACGGGAATTATTATCGAACTGCCGGAAAACACGGAAGCACAGATCAGGCCCAGGAGTGGACTGGCATTAAAACACGCGGTGACGGTTCTCAATACCCCGGGTACCATCGATCACGGTTATAGAGGTGAAATAAAGGTCATCCTGATCAATCACGGTAAGAAAAAGTTTGTGGTGGAAGAAGGCATGAAAATCGCCCAGATGGTGATTAAACCGGTATTATTCGTTGATGTTATCCAGGTTGACGCTGTATCGGAGACGGGAAGGGGAGCCGGGGGGTTCGGATCCACAGGAGTGAAGTAGAGCGCCAATAATCCGAAATTCTAATTTTAGCCACGGGAAATGGGAAGATGAAGGCTTTTTAGTACTGCAGGTGTGTCGACCTGCCCCTGAGCGGCTTGCGAACCCGGAGCAGGAAAGTCCTGCGGAGGGTGAGACGCTCCCAAAATCCAGAACGGTTTTGGGTAACAATGCTAAAAGTGTAAGAACACTCCTAATTATGATAGAAAAAAAATATTTATAGTTTCATTATGAAAAGAATAAGGATTTCCAATAGATTTCTTTCGATTTCTTTAAAAGCTAAATAGGAAATGGAGCGGGTGAATTCATTACTCCTGAGAAACTCGAAGGTGAGGACATATAAGTTACTCTTTATCAAACAAGCAAAGAAGGATATCAAGAAAATTTTTTCAAAAATAACGAAAAACTGTTGAAAAAATAGCTATTTCCTGATATATTTATAGTTTTGAGAGCCTATGATGAACGAGGATAGAATATGCCGGTTTATATTGTCGAATACAATGAGAAAAATTTGCAAATCGATTAAGGGAGGTAACTAAAATGCCTGATTCGTCGAAGCCAGTTTGGGTATATATTGCCGATTTAGATAAAGATGACGCGATTTATAAAGAGCAGGGATTCTACTTATGGCGGTGGGAATCAAAAAAAAAGATCGATTCCTGGCACAGGATCCGGCCAAATATGGTATAATTTCAAAATGAGCGAACAGTTAAAGGGCGTAAAGATATTTATCATGTATTCTCATAAGGATGAAAATCTGAAACAACGACTGGAAATCCACCTGACCACCTTGAAACATAAAGGATTTATCAATATTTGGCACGATGGAAAAGGCATTCCTGGTGAGGATTGGGACAAAAGTATTAAGAAAGAAATGGAAACCTCCGACATGATATTACCTTTAGTGAGTCCCGATTTCCTGGTTTCCGAATATATTATCAATGTTGAATTGAAAGAAGCAATGGAACTGCACACCAGAGGAAAAGCTGAGGTTATACCTGTGATTCTAAGAGACTGCGATTGGAAGTCAGTAGATCCGTTAAGAAAATTAAAGGTACTGCCAGAAAAAGGTAAACCCGTGAAGAACACAAAATTCTGGAGTAATGATGATGAAGCATTCACCGATATATTAGCAGGAATTAAAAAAGCAATTGATTTATGTAGAGATAAGATTGCTGCCCGAAGGTATCCTCCTGGGGGACCTTTAAGTGTGGATTCCAGCAATTATATTATAAGGCCTGCCGACAATCAGCTAAATTTATTACTGAACACTGCAAGCCCAGCAACAATGTATTTAATTATCGGTGGCATTCAATGTGGAAAAACATCGCTGCTCCGGAAATTTAAGGCTAACTCTGAGAGGCAAAACTATCATACGATTCACGTGGATTTCTGGAAAATCAGACACAAAGAGAGTTTTACTACCGAAGAGGTTTTTGGTTTTATATCTCAAACTATTGATGATTCGAGTGTAAAAAAGAGAATTGGTAAAGCCTCTGAGAATAAAGGTGACAAAGGGCATGTTCGCTGGTCGAAAGAAATGCTGCTTGAGTATCTTAAAATCAACCTTAAAAAGGAGGAGAAAACCTTTTTAATAATCGACTCGATGGATTTATTACTCAGCCAATCAAAAGATCAGGAAACATTGAATGAACTGATCCGTTGGTTGTACATGCTTCGTACAAACCAGACTGAAGCTCCCTTCGATCGATTAATAACTATTGCCGCCATGACCACATTAAGCTATTCTGCTGTGTATGATTCTCCACTTCGTACCCAGGCAGCTAATATCCCGATTTTGAATTTTGGGCACACTGAAATAGAAAGTCTTTTAAATATTTATGAAATAGAAACCGATATAAAGCATACTGCAGAAAAGATACTGGAATTATTTGGCGGTCAGCCACACTTATCTCATCTTGCCTGTTATAATCTTTCCCAGGGGTACAATTTTGAGAATATTAAAAAGAGGGCTTTTATGCCGATGAATAATTACAGGGGTTATTGGGATAGTGTGAAAGAAGTATTTGAACTGGTTCTTAAAATTAAAAAACTAAATATAAACATGGTTTCAGTATTTGAAATTCTAAAATCGGAAGAGAAAACAAAGGATGATTATAAAGTTATAGAGGATTTATTTGAAGAATTGTATAAACTAGGTATCGTCAACTTGGACCATGAACCATCTTCTGAATTCATAAAAAATGCGATTAAAAAGGAAATAAAAACAAAATGAAACGTTATGAATTTGCCGGCGGTATCGTTCGACATGGTACGGATTGCATCTACGTAGATCGAAATGAAGATAATCGAATTTACAACCTATTAAAAGAGAACGAAAATCTTGCCATTATAACCGCCCCACGTCAATGCGGAAAAACCTCCATGGCCTGGAGCGTGGGAGAGCAATTGGCCCACACCGACTATAAATTTGTATTTATCGATTTCAGGCTTCTTTCTTCGTTCCCGAAAGATATTACTGAAAGTCAAAGAGGCTTACTTTGGTTCCATGGCGTTATGAAGATGATAGTAAATAACCTACAATTGAATGAGTCAGATTTCAACTTGTGGTGCGAGACTTATTCCAATAAAACATCCTTGACGGTTCAATTCATTGATTTTTTTAAAAATTTTATCCGGGGAAAAATAAAACATTCCCTGGTGGTGGTTTTCGATGAACTGGATAGATTTGGAGAATGGGGATATTTTACCGATGATTTTTTCAGGGCAATTCATATCATCTTCAGTGAAAGACACCAGTTAAGAATATCTTTTATCCTTGCGGCGATTGCTCATCCGTCTCTCCTTCTAAAAGATACAATTAAATCATCATTCAAAGTAGGTTCTCATTTCCCTCTGCCGGACTTTGACACCAGTGAGACGACGGTGAAGCAATGGATTGAAGGATTGATAATTGAAGACGAAAAAATGCGTTTCAGTATTGGTAAGGAGATATTAAACCAAACCGGGGGACATCCTTTCCTGACTGCTTATTTGATGCACCGGTTCAACGAAACCGACGGGAAAGACATATCGGACATAACGCCTTTGATCGATGAAATAGTACAAAATGCCATTAATCCCATTTTTGGTTTACCCATTTTTAAAGCCCCCCGGGATTTTATCGTGGAGAGGGAGCGATATGCATTTGCAGTGCTTGGAGTATATCGAAATATACTAGATGGTCTTGTAGATTTAACAACTATCCCTGAAGAAGTACTGGCTATTTTATATACGACCGGCCTGACAAAATTTGTGGATAACCGGTTTCTGGATGTGCGCTCACCCATGTTCAGGCGTATGTTCGATGAGAAATGGTGCAAAAGAACCGAAAGCGGTATGGGAACCCGCGACTGGTATTCACCGCTGTTTATCCCTTCTTACGCAGTAAAGGAAAGACCAAACATTTGCCTCATCAACGCCGGGGGCACGCTTGGCATGGTGGAGCACGACAATAAAATGGTTCCCCCTCAGAACAAGGAGGAATTTTTCGATGTGTATCCAGGTCTAAAAGCAATTGCCGACATCAATTATCTCCCCGCCAAGCCTAAAGATGGAGCAAATATATTCCCGGAAGATTGGGCACAAATTGCAAGGGACATTTACGACAGGAGAAATGATGGGTACGATGGATTTGTCATTGTTCACGGTACGGATACCATGACGTTTACGGCATCCGCCGTTGCCTTTGCCCTTGGGCCCGGCATAAAAAATCCGGTGGTTTTTGTAGGAGCTCAGACCCCCTATAATATCCCTCACGGCGATGCTATGGCCAATCTTTCCCGCGCCTGCATGATCGCTTCCAAAGACATACCTGAAGCGGTGATCAGCTTTGGCGACGAGGTTTACCGGGCCGTCAGGGCGCAGAAGTATAACGACTATCTTTTCAAGGGCTTCCACTCACCTACGTTCAAACCCCTGGCCATAATCACAGAGGAGATTGAAATTCAAAAAGAAAGCCTGTGGAAAGACGAGACGAGGAAGATGGAATGTGACAATGAATTTGATGACCGGGTGCTTCAAATCGGCCAATATCCAGGATTTGATCCTACATGGTTGGATATGCTGATCGAATCCGGCAATATTAAGGGTATTATTATTGAAAGCCTCGGTATCGGGAACCTGCCTACGAGAGAAAGTAAATACAACCTGATGCCGGTCCTCGGGAAAGCAATCAAGAAGCATCAAATTCCCGTCATCATTACGTCCAGGTATCCTATAAATCCGGAGTTCACAGATAAATATATCCCTGCCACCGAACCACTGCAATTAGGGGTAATATCTGCCGGAAATATGACCAGTTCCGCAGCGCTTACCAAATTGATGTGGCTGCTGCCACAAATAGAAAAGGATATTATGAGTGGTGATCTAAAAGAACAATACAAATTGGAAGAGATAAAAAAATTAATGGCTCACAGCTACATAGGTGAAGTTGACAAAATCAAAGTGCTGGGGTAGTTTTCAAGGTAATTGAAATGAGAAAGAATGAAACTCAAGCATGTGAAATCTTGATTTATTACCTGTTTATTGGTATGATAATTTTTCAAGAAGCTGAAATGCGACAATCAAATATTTTTTCTTTAATTACTCCCATTAAAATTCAGGAGAGATTACAATGAATAAAAAAGAAATGAATAATAAAGGCGTATTTGTTATCTATACCGGTGGTACCATCGGCAGTATGCCGAAAGATCCGAATGATCCCGACAGCCCACAGGTAGTAGTGGATTGGGATACATTCAAAGATTTAACAGAACCCCTGAAGAAAAGTGAGAAGATTCTTGGTTTTAGGGTAGACGCTTATAGTACAAAACCCCTCGACTCATGCAATATCGGTCCTAAAGAGTGGAAGGAAATGGCGGATGTTATAAAGGAAAATTACGACGAATACGAAGGATTCGTCATCCTCCA
>JAGLQA010000064.1 GCA_023137075.1 Candidatus Aminicenantota bacterium | reverse complement strand
TCCAGGCGGTGGAGGCGCTAACCGGAATATTCGACAAACTCAAAAAACCGGTAAAGGTTCGCAAGTGGCAGAACCGGTTGAATACATTAAAACGCCAGGTTAAAAAGATCCTATATCTTAAGGATAAAGGATATTTTATTATTCACATCGTCCCTTCTAAGGACCGGGAAAAATATTTCAAGATGGAGACGGAGATATTGGCAGTGGGCGGCAATGCGGAAGCCATGATTGCCGGCCTGATGAACCGGGAAGAAATCCGGAAATTCCTGGAGATCCTGGAGAAAAAAAGGGCCGAATACAATCTAAGGACGGTATCTTTTACTCTTCTCCCCCCCTATCCGGAAGGATTTTTCCCCCACCATTTGTTGACCCACCCCTGGAATTACCAGAATGGCGGAGAGTGGGACTGGATCGGCGGCAGGGTGGTGAAAGGGCTGTTTCTGAATGGTTTTAGGAAAGAAGCGCAAAAATACCTGCTTGAAATCGTAAATAAGAACCTTGGCAATTTCAGTATTTTCGAATGGGATGATAGACGGGGAACAGGCAGGGGCGCCATGTTTTATACCGGTGCGGCAGGCGTCATTGGTGAATCTATAGTAATAGGTTTCAAAAAAAATGAGGGCGTTCCTCGAAATTAGGCAGTGGATTTTGTATATAAAAAAATAGTTGCAATTATTACCGAGACCTATTATAATACTATCAAGTGCTATGAAACCGAAACTTTATATTGAAACGAGTTTTGTCAGTTATTTGACAGCACGGCCCAGCAGGGATTTGATCGTTGCAGCTCAGCAACAAGTCACACGTGAGTGGTGGGAAAACCGTCGCTCGCAGTTTGAAACATACATATCCCAGTTGGTCATACAAGAAGCAAAAGATGGTAATGAAGAAGCGGCTGCGAAACGTTTGAAAACCTTGGAGAATATTCCTTTATTGGATTTGAGGGTAGAAGCATTGGATCTGGCAGAGAAGTTCGTTCAATCTAAAGCGTTACCCCGGAAGGCTTCTGAAGATGCCTTACACATTGCTGTTGCAGCAATTTATGGATTAGATTATCTTTTAACATGGAATTGCAAGCATATTGCTAATGCAGAGATACAGAAAGAAATTGCCAGGGTCAGTTTCGAAGAAGGCTATGAGCTTCCAATCATTTGTACACCTTATGAGCTTATGGGAGGTTGAAAATGTGGGAAGATCCAATTGTAAAAGAAATACACAAATTTCGAGAAGAACATGCCAAAAAATTCAATTTTGATTTGCGTGCCATTTTTTTTGATCTGAAAGAACAAGAAAAAAGAGGTAAGCGGCATGTTGTTTCGTTACCCATCAAACATCGCAAGGGAGGTACCCCTAACTTGAAAAAAAATAATTATCAGGGCTTGACTACTTGACGTCTTGTTATTCCCTACATCGGATAATCAGTCGGTTTAGAAAAGATAAAATTCAATAACATAACAAGAATGATTGCTGTTTGTATAAGTCTAAAGCTGCGACTTATTATGTTAAATATTAACAATATCGAGAATCAATTTAACCGGTTTTGTATGAATAATGATCGTTGTGTGAAATTTTTACCCTTTTGAGGGAAATGGCTGTATATTAAACTAGGGCGGTGGATTTGGGATATAAAATCTTATTGAAAACTATCATGTATTCATGGTATAATAATTTTTTAAGCAGTTAATTAAAGGAAAACGGAAAAATGCTAAAAGAGACGCTCGAAGAAGTAAAAAAGAATTTAGAGGCAATAGTAGCAGATTTCAGGAAAGAAATCTCAAAATTCAGGACAGGAAGAGCTTCCGTTTCGATACTGGATGGTATTATGGTGGACTATTATGGCGTTCCGACCCCGATAAACCAGACCGCTACAGTATCCTTACCGGAAGCCAATCTCATCGTGATTCAACCATGGGATCCCAAAGTGATAAACGAGATTGAGAAATCCATTCGCCATTCCAATATTGATATCAACCCGGTGTCGGATGGAAAATTGATACGCTTACCTGTACCGCCCCTCGATGAACAGAGGAGACTGGAAATCATAAAAAAACTCAAACTGTATACCGAAGAGAGGAAAACCGCCATCAGGAATATCCGCAGGGAATATCGCGATATTGCCAAACAGATGAAGGATGACAAAGAGATATCGGAAGACGATGAGAAACGATTTTACGAAAATTTGCAAAAAATTATCGACACCGGGATTGAAACTCTCGAAGGGCTCGAAAAGCAAAAAGAGAAACATATCCTCGAAGATTAGTTCTGCATCACTTTATAAAGCCTCGAATGGAAAAAGAATTATTAAATAGCTATCACACTGTCGTGAGTTATGAACTCGATTCTTTCGGGCATGTGAATAACGCGACCTTTCTAAATTACCTTGAAAAAGCCAGGGGTGACTATATGACTTTGAAGGGGTTGAGCTTCAAAGATTTTGCGAAGTGGAAAAAAATCCCGGTGGTTACGAAAGCCACCTTAGTTTTTAAATACCCGGCCTATGCCGACGACAAGCTGCTTATCCGGGGTTGGATATCCGAATATTCTACCGCCACCTTTTCCTTGAGGTATGAAATTTTCAACCGGGATAATAATAAGTTGCTTTTAACCGGGGAAACCCGGCATGTGTTTGTCAATGAAAAAAACAGACCAACTCGAATCCCCGGGGAATTTTATGATAAGTTTATCGCACAATTGATGTAATTTTATGAAACGTCAGTTTTGCAGGAAAACAAAATCACCCTTTTTCCTGCTTTCGGTCAGGCTCTTGAGAGTCTCCGATAAATAGCCATCGATCGGCACATCTCGATGTTCTTTATTCTTCGTTTTTTCTACACTCAAGCTTTTTCCCGGTAACGGATAGGATGATTATTGCAAGAAAAAAAAATCCGATTTCCCATTTTACCTGATCTATGATAAAATGTAGTTTGTCATTATGGCCGGGGTCTGATCTCAAGCAGGTCATTTGTTCCTCCAAAACAATAAAGCCCCGGCCTCTTAATCCCGAAGGTGGCCCGGATGTGAACCGGGGAGCAGATCAAAAGACAGGTTTTATATTATGACACCACCTTTCCTTCTCTCTCTTTGATGCCTTCGGCGGCCCTCCCGGTGGGCCAACTTTTAAAAAAAGTCGGACAAAAATTTTTTTCTCTTTATTTGGGGCTTTAAAATAATATTTCGGAACCCTGGAAACTGTCAACAGTATACAAAAATTTATTTTTTCATAGCGGACATATCGAATGGACGAATAAATTTTGAAATTACTTTGAAAAAAAATTTTTTGCGTAGGCTAAATTAATAACCGCCTGCGCTGTTGACAGTACCAGGAACCCGAAATAAACGCCGGTCAAGCCCAAATAAGGAAAAAATTTTTATGGGGTGGGTGTGATCGATTCACAGATGTTCAAAAATCAGCGGATGACAAGCGGGAGGATTGCCGGAAAAAGGACAAAAAACACTATATATGGCTCAATTTCATTTCTTGAAACATAAAAGCATCGTGCTATAGTGTGGCGATGTGTAAAATCCTTTATTGATGCAACTTTGAGATTAAGCGTTTACTTTACATAATCGCCCCGTATCGGACTTATTCCGATCTTGGCACTATTGGTGAAAAGTTGATCTCCTATCCCGGAAAATGTTTAACATCGATCAAAAGATACCACAAAATTATTTAGAAAACAAGCTTGAAAATTTATTGACATGAAGTTAAAATTTAAGATGAAAGAAATTTTGAAAAAAAGTAACAGGGGGAAAATATGATTATAAATTTGTTAGTTGGACTATGTATCGCATTACTTGTTCTTTTTATTTGGTGGTTCCCTAAATGGCAAGCTAAAAAAACAAAGAACTTAAAAAAAGGTGAAGAGTGGCAAGCTGAAAACGAATTCAGAAAAACTTTAATCCAAATTGTGGGGGGGCTTATTATAATAACTGGTATTTTTTTATCATGGGAAGAGTTTAAACAATCGAGGGTTGAATTTCGACAATCACAGGAAAATATAAAATCTGGCCAGATTTCTTCGAGATTCAGCCAGGCGATTAAACTTCTGTCTGAAGAAAGGACAACAAGTAGAATAGGAGCCATTTATGCTTTAGAACAGATAGTAAAGGAATCTTCAAACAACTATTTAAAAACTGTTTTAGACGTTCTGATTACTTTTGTAAGAGATTTTGAATACGCAAAGTACCAAGGTAAAAATGAAAAAGTTGCAGTGATTTTGGAAAAGGTTAATAAAGAATTGGAAGAGATTGACAAAAAGAAAATTTATAACTCCCAGAAAAATAAGGAAAAAGTTAGCATAATTGATAATATAAAAATTTTTCCTGAGTTCCAGGCTGCTTTAACTGTAATTTGCCGTATAAGATATGAAGTTTTAAAAAAGAATGAACCGGAACTAACAAGAAAAAAAGAATACCTTGAAGATAGAATGTTGAGTTATAAAATAAGTAACGAAATTCATACGGATAATTTTAAAAAAATTGAATCAGAATTACGTCAATGTAAAATTAAATTAAGAAATAAATTAAGATCATATAGAATTAATCTAAGTGGAACAAGATTAATTAATTCTGTACTTAGAGGAGCAGAACTAACAGGTGCTGACTTTAGAGGAACTGATCTGCGATGGGCCGACATAAGTGAGTCTACGCTCATGGAGGCTAATTTCATGAGGGCTGATCTTAGATGGACTAACCTCGAAGGAGCAGATTTTTTGTGGGCCAATCTTAGAGGTGCAAACCTTAGAGGAGCCAACCTTAGTGGTTCCAACCTGACGCAAGCAAACCTTCAAAAGGCATTCGGTCCTACAGTATTAGAAGTATGGTATGTAGACCTCACGGGAGCCAAAATATCGAATGCCTGCTTAAAGGGAGCGATGCTCTTCTATGCCACTTTAAGAAAAGCCGACCTCAGTCAATCTAATTTAACGGAAGCTTTTCTAACTGAAGCTGATCTTAGAGAATCTAACCTCTGGTGTTACTCAAATAGTTAGCGC
>JAGLQA010000639.1 GCA_023137075.1 Candidatus Aminicenantota bacterium | reverse complement strand
TGATATAAACCGGATGAAGGCCATACTCTTTGATAATACCAGGTGCATCGGCTGCCTCTCATGCGAGGATGCCTGCGACGACCACAACGCACCTTTAAAACGAAAGTGGTCGGAAAAGAAGCACCGGAATTTTCGCAAACCGCCGCCTGGCCTTTCAGGAGAAAAATGGCTGCACATGAGCTTTCATGAACTTCCTCTGAAAAAAAGCGAACAGCGGAAACCCTTCGATTGGGACGATGCTCCCGAATTGGTGGAAGAAAGGCAGTATACCTATGCGCGGCATGCCTGTATGCACTGCGTCGAACCGGCCTGCGTCAGCGCCTGTATTGTCGGCGCCCTGAAAAAACAACCCGGTGGAGCGGTCACCTATGATCCCGACAAATGCATGGGCTGCCGCTATTGTATGATTGCCTGCCCCTTCCATATCCCGAAGTGGGAATGGCACTTAGCGCTACCTTATATCCGTAAATGTACCATGTGCGATGACCTGCAAAAGGCCGGAAAAATACCGGCCTGTGTCGACAACTGCCCGGGAAATGAAGATGGCCCGGCCCTTATGTTCGGCGCCCGTTTCGACCTGGTATACGAAGCCGAGAAACGGATTCACGAGAATAAAGACCGTTATTACCCCCAGGTTTTCGGTCGTGACGAGGTGGGCGGCACATGTGTCCTCTATATCTGGGATAAAAATCTCACGCCTGAAGCCCTCGGCTTTCCCGGGAATCTTAAAAAGCGAACTATTCCCAACTACTCGGCCAGCTCCATGTCCACCGTCCCCTATTGGGTTGGCGGCTTTGCCGCGCTGCTCTCCGGTTTAAACTGGATCATAAAACGCCGCGACAAGCTGAGCTCCGGGACAGATCCGGATGCGGGGAAGGAGTAGCCGATGACTACCAATAACGAATTCGATTACTCCGGCAAAAAATTGGTGCACGGACCGGTTCGGGCCTTCAAGCATCACCCGGTATTTTCCGGCCTCTTTGTCATGGCATTCGTCGGGTTTATCCTGCTGGCAATCTACCGGTTTTCCGTGGGGCTGGGTTTGACCGGGTTGAACGACCGGACGGCCTGGGGATTGTGGACCGCCCTTAAGTTATCCTTAGTTGTCGTGTCGGGATGCGCCTTCACCCTGACCGGCATGGTATATATTTTCAAAATGGAGCGCTATCGTCCATTGGTCCGTTCGGCCGCCCTGGTGGGTCTTTTAGGTTACTCTACCTTTTCTATTACCCTTATTTTTGAACTCGGCTGGCCCTGGCGAATTATTCATCCCATCTGGATGCATAACTATCACTCCATCTTATTTGAAGTGGCCTGGTGCGTGATGCTCTACCTCACGGTACTCTCGTTGGAATTTATCCCCAATATTTTAGAACGGCTGCAAAAATTTAAATTCTTGAAAACATTCAATAAAGCAACCCCAACCCTGGTCATAGCGGGGATCATTTTATCGATTTTGCATCAATCGAGTTTGGGTTCAATGTTTGTTATCGCGCCCTTCAAGATGAACCATTTGTGGTTCAGCCCCTGGATAGGGCCATTCTTTATCATCAGCGCGGTGTTTTGCGGTTTTGCAATGGTTATTCTCATCGAACTATTGATGGCGGCTTTTGACAGGCGCCAACCCCATCTTAAACTCCTGAATGAATTGGGCCGGTATAGTGTTGCCTTTTTAGGGCTTTACCTTGGATTTAAAATCGTTGATATACTGGGACGGGGAAGCGCCAGGCAGGCCTTTGCCGCTAGCGACATCCACACTTTTCTCTTCTTTGTCGAAATCGGTTTGGGGATTGTGCTCCCCATTATCCTGTATGCCAACCGCAAGATGCGCCGTTCTCCAAAAGGACTGGCCCTGACCGCTTCCCTGGTCATCCTTTTCGGTGGCGTGCTCAACCGGTTCAATGTATCGGTCACGGCGATAGATCACAGTCCCTTAGGTTACACACCCACCTTTATCGAATATATCTACATTCCCCTGATCCTCGTGCTCGTGGCCGGTATTTACGTCATCATCACGCGATTCTTCCCCATCCTCCCCGCCTTGGATCCACTGCACTCCGCGGCACGGACACCCGACAAGTAGCAAAAATATTTTTTCTTTATTCATACTTTAAAGCAGTTGTCGTTTGGCAATTAAAAGATTACGGCTGCGAAAATGAAATGGGGCTTGGTTA
>JAGLQA010000638.1 GCA_023137075.1 Candidatus Aminicenantota bacterium | reverse complement strand
CTCAGCATCTTTTTCCCGGTTTGTCCTGGGTTTTCCACTTTTTCAAAGGCTTAACCCTTATTAAAACTAATGATTAGCATAAATAGAAAGAAATTTCAAGAGAGGATCGATAAAAAAATCGAGAAATATTATGAAATAGGTAGACATTTTGTGATTTTTCGGTTATATCTAAAATAATGACCGGCAAAGTAATTAATTATGATTTTTCAAAAGGTGAAAGGGGAAAGTTTTACAGGGAAAATATCAAAATGAATCTACCGATTTACCTGGAGCCGGATATCCAAAAGTTTGTTGAAAACATAGCATCTAAGAAAGGTATAGATATAGAAACTGTCGTGAATAAGATGATAAAGAACAATATTAAATTAGTTGAAGAGATTATTTGAACATTAATGTTTCGCAGGTAATCAGATGCGTCATTTGACAGCATAACGACTTTCTTCCGATGCAGTTGACATAATTGCGCTTTTTCTTTACAATGCTAAATGATACGAATTGGCGTTGATACGGGCGGTACCTTTACCGATTTTGTCTTTTTAGAGGGAGAAAATCTGCTTACCTTGAAACTTCCGTCTACTCCTCAAAACCCGGCCCTGTCCATTTTAGAGGGCTTGAAATCTTATATCGATAAATCTTTTGAATTGGTTCACGGCACCACGGTTTCGACTAACGCTTTCCTGCAAAAAAAAATGGCGAAATGCGCCTTCCTATGTACGAAGGGATTCGAACACCTGCTCTATATCGGCAGGCAAAATCGCACCCACCTTTTTTCGCTGCAGGTAGAAAAACCGGCTCCTATTGTCCCTCTATCGTTATGCTTCGGGATAAACGAACGCACCTTGAAGGATGGTTCCATCCGGCAAAAACCGGGCAAAGCGGAGCTCGAAAGATTAGCCCTGAAACTGAAAAAAAAAAAGGTCGAGGCCGTGGGGATCGTGTTTCTCCACTCTTATAAAAACCCGGAGAATGAAAAATTTGCGGCAAAAATATTGAGAGACCAGGGATTTTATGTAACGGCTTCCTACGAAATTATGCCCGAATACCGCGAGTATGAACGGGCAGTGGTGACGATTCTGAATTCCGCTTTAAAACCGGTTATCTCCGATTATATCGGAAATCTTCAGAGCGCCTTGAGAGGGAAAAAGATATATATCATGCAGTCCAATGGCGGCGTTCTTTCGCCGGAACGGATCGTTGAGGAACCGATTCACACGATCATTTCCGGCCCTGCGGGCGGTGTGATCGCCGCCAGGCGCATCGCGGACTTGAAGAATTACGCCAACCTGATTACCATCGATATGGGCGGCACGTCAACGGATGTATCCGTTATAAAGGAAGGTGAATTGACCTTGACCCGGGAAGGAGATGTGGAACACCTGCCGCTGCGCCTGCCCATGATCGACATCGCGACAGTGGGTGCGGGCGGGGGTTCTATCGCCCGGATCGACCGGGGAGGCGTACTTCAGGTTGGCCCAGAAAGCGCCGGCGCCGACCCGGGGCCTGCCTGCTGCGGAAAATCGAACCTGGCAACGGTTACCGATGCTTTCGTGGTGACCGGCGCCATACTGCCGGAAAATTTTTTGGGGGGGAAGATGAAGATTTTCCCTGAGAGAAGCATCCGGGTGGTGGAAAAAATCGCCGTGGGAATCGGTAAAGATATCTATGAAACGGCCGAAGGCATTATCCGCATCTCCATCTCTTCCATGGAACGGGCGCTGCGTTCCGTAACCCTTGAAAAGGGAGAAGACCCCCGCTATTATACATTGATGCCTTTCGGCGGGGCCGGTGGATTGGTGGCCGGGTTGTTGGCCGAGAGGTTGGGCATTACCCGGATTTTAATTCCGCCGGGCCAGGGGGTGTTTTCGGCCTTAGGTATGTTGGTGGCGGATTTCAAGAAAGAACTCCGGCAATCCTTTTTGAAAATGGCTGGACCCGGCATACAGGAGGAGTTGGACCGGGCATTTTCGAAGCTGACTGCCGGGGCGGAACAGATTCTGGTGGAAGAAGGATTCTCAAAAGAGGACTCACGGGTTCTTAAATTCGTAGAGATTCGCTACAAGGGCCAATCTTACGAGTTAACGGGTCCTTATGCGCCGGGTTTTATCAGGAATTTTCACCGGAAACACCAACAGCTTTATTCCTATTCTCTAAGTGATGAAAACTGCCAGATTGTCAACCTCCGGGTAATGGCAATTGGGGAAACCGGCGGCCTTGAAATAAAGAAGAAACCTGTTGTTCACAGGGAACCGGATGTTTTCGCCCGAAAAAAGGTGTATTACAAGGGAAAGTTCCGGCAGTTTAATATTTATTTGCGTGATGAGTTGAGGCCGGGAGACAATTTGCGGGTACCGGCGATTGTGGTGGCGCCCGATTCCACCGTTATTATCGGCGAAGAGTTTACTGCGGATATCGATGAGTATGAAAATATATTATTAAGAGTTAGCCATGAAAAAAATGGATGCCATTGAGATTACGGTTTTTAAAAATATCTTCCAGTCTATTTGCGATGAAATGGGGAAAATATTGCAGTATTCCGCTTTTTCACCCAATATAAAAGAACGGAAAGATTTTTCCTGCGCCTTGTTTACTGCCGGGGCCGAGAGTTTTGCCTTCGGCACTCATATTCCGGTGCACCTCGGCGCCATGCCCCTGTCGGTGAAAACCACCCTGGCGGAAATCGATTTTGAGAAAGGGGACATGGTGTTACTGAACGATCCCTTTCGGGGGGGCACCCACCTGCCGGATCTCACCCTGGTTGCCCCGGTTTTCCAGGATAATAAAATTGTCTTTTTTGTGGCCAACCGGGCCCATCACAGCGATGTGGGCGGTATGTTTGCCGGGTCCATGCCTTTGTCGACGGAGATTTTCCAGGAGGGCATTATTATTCCCCCGGTAAAAATTCTAAAAAAGGATACCCTGGACCGGGAAATCCTGCAAATGATTCTGGCCAATGTCAGGACGCCCGAAGAGAGGGAAGGTGACCTGCTGGCCCAGGTGGCTGCCAATAAACGAGGTATCCGGCGCATCGGGGAAAATATCGAAAAATACGGTTTTGATACGATAGACAACTATGCGAAATACCTGATCGATTATACCGAGAGACTTTTCAAGTCTCTAATCGCGGAGATACCGGACGGCGAGTACCGTTTTACCGATTTTTTAGACGATGACGGTTTCTCGGAAAAAGACATCCCCATAAAAGTATGTGTGAAAATCAGGAAAGATAAGATAGTCATCGATTTTACCGGTTCGCACCCCCAGGTCAAAGGGGGCATCAATACCAATGACGCGGTGACCTATTCGGCGGCGCTTTATGTTTTGACCACCCTGTTGGATGAAAACGTACCCATCAATTCCGGTATCATGCGCGCGGTGGAATTGGCGCTGCCTCCGGACAGCATCGTAAACGCGTCGAAACCCCGCGGCCTGGCCGGGGGCAATGTGGAAACATCGCAGCGAATCGTGGACGTATTATTGGGGGCCTTTGCTGCGGCGCTGCCGGAAAAGATACCGGCTGCTTCCCAGGGAACCATGAATAATATTACTTTCGGTGGAACCGGTTTTTCCTATTATGAGACCTTGGGCGGAGGCTCAGGCGCGGGTCCGTCTTTCGACGGCGAATCTGCGGTTCACACCAATATGACCAATTCCCTGAACACCCCGGTCGAAGCGTTAGAGATCGATTTTCCGGTTGAGATGGAGCATTATTGCTTGCGGAAGGGGTCCGGCGGCAGGGGGAATTTTAACGGTGGCGAGGGTTTGTGCCGCAGTTACAAATTTTTGCAGGACGCGCACCTGAGTATTCTTTCGGAACGAAGAACCAACCGGCCCTACGGGTTGTCGGGCGGGGAGCCGGGCAAAGCCGGGGAGAATAGTCTTTTAAGGCGAGCGGGCGGCACAGGCAAGAAGCGAAAGATCACGTTAGGCTCGAAAGTGAACTTCGAGATAGAGGCCGGGGATGTGTTGACCATTAAAACCCCCGGTGGAGGCGGATATGGCAAAAAAAAGTAAATTCGGCCCCGGTTTTTTGGTGGCCGCGGCCTTTATCGGGCCCGGCACAGTTACCACAGCCACCCTGGCCGGAGCCGGGTATGGTTATGCGCTGATCTGGGTGATTGTGATAGCCACCCTTTCGGCCATTCTGCTGCAGGAGATGGCCGGCCGGTTTTCTTTGGCCACAGGGATCGATGTGGCAGCCGCACTGGTTAAATTGACCCGTCACCGCTGGTTGAAAAGAGGGTTCCAGGTGTTGGCGTTCCTGGCCATCATCGTGGGCTGTGCGGCCTATGAAGCCGGTAATATCTTAGGCGGCACTCTTGGCCTGGAAATATTGACCGGTATCACGGACTTCTGGTGGGTGCTCCTGATCAGTGCGGCCGCGATTTTCCTATTGTGGTGGCGCAACTATAAGCTAATCGAGAGGTTCCTGATTACCTTAGTCGTTATTATGGGCCTCTCTTTTTTTATTTCCGCAGTTATTGTGAAGCCTGATCTTTCCGGCATCCTGAAAGGTTTTGTGCCGGTATTCCCCAAAAAATCCATGCTGTTAATTTTAGGGCTGTTAGGCACGACGATTGTGCCCTATAACATTTTTTTGCATTCCTCGGTGATATTAAAAAAGTGGCAGGGAGAAAAAGATATTCCGTTGATGAGAACGGACACGGCCCTCTCCATCGGGCTCGGCGGTATCATTACCCTTTCTATTATTGTAACTGCAGCGGCCGCTTATTTTGGGGAAGGCCTGCTGATTAAAAGCCCCGCCGACCTGTCACTGCAATTAACGCCCTTATACGGCAAACTGGCAAAATTGTTTTTCGGCATCGGTTTATTTAGCGCCGGTTTATCGTCAGCCATTACCGCGCCCTATGCGGCCGCCTGGACCGCCTCCGGTCTCTTCGGTTGGAAGGAGAAGAGTTGGACCTTCCGGTCTGTTTTTTTATTCGTCATTTCCTTCGGAGCGGTCGTTAGCCTCCTGGCGGTGAAGCCGCTGAAAATGATCGTCGTTGCCCAGGTCACCAACGCGGTATTGCTGCCCATTGTTGCTCTTTTTATTGTTTACCTGCTCAACAAAAAAGAACCCGGCAAGTATAAAAACACCCTCCTGCAAAATATATTGTTCGCCGTTGTATTCATTATCATTGTCCTCATAAACTTAAAAAAGTTCATATAAGCATGAGGTCGGCCAGGACGATGGCAGTGGCATTTTCGACGACCACCGGGATCCGCAAGGCGATGCAGGTGTCATGACGGCCTTTTATGATTAGATCGGATCGCTTACCGGTTTTCATATTGATAGTATGCTGAGGCAGGGAAATGCTGGACGTGGGTTTTACCGCCACCCGGAAGATGATGGGATTGCCATTGCTGATGCCGCCGTTAATACCACCGGCAAAATTGGTTTCGGTTCTGCCTTCTCTATCCAGGATAAGATCATTGTGCTCCGCCCCGGTCATACGCGCGGCTTTAAACCCGGCGCCGAATTCGATGCCCTTAATCGCGGGTATGGAAAACATCATATGGCTGAGCAGCGATTCCACGGATTCAAAGAAAGGCTCGCCCAGGCCGATGGGCACATGCTGCGCTTCACACTCGATGATCCCGCCGATGGAATCCCCGGCTTCGAGCGCCCGGTTAACCGCTTTATCGATATCCCTCTCGCCGCCGGCTTCCACTATCGCGGCCTGGATGGAAACCGGTTGGATGATCTTTTTTGCTATCACACCGGCTGCCACCAACCCTAAAGTCAGGCGCCCGGAAAAGTGACCGCCGCCCCGGTAGTCGTTGCAGCCGCCGTATTTTTTCGTGGCGGTAAAATCGGCATGTCCGGGCCGGGGAGTGTCCTTCAGGGATTCGTAATCTTTACTCCTGGCATTGGTGTTTGCAAAGGCAATGAGCAGCGGCGCTCCGCTGGTTTTGCCTTTAAAAACACCGCTCTTTATCAATGGTTGATCGCTCTCTAAACGGGGCGTGGTGCCTCTGGCCCCGCTCTTGCGGCGCAGCAGATCTTTTTCAAAATCCTGCTGGCACAGGTCTATCCCGGCGGGGCAGCCGTCG
>JAGLQA010000637.1 GCA_023137075.1 Candidatus Aminicenantota bacterium | reverse complement strand
CACCGGGCATTGGATGAGCCGCGCCGATTCTAAGAGTTTCCCGCTTGCTCTTAGTTCCCTGGCTTCATTCCACACAATTTCATTTATATGATATTGGTACTCCAGTACCTCTGTGTCTAAGGTTAAGGGGTGGTAACAGTCGGCCTTAGTGCATAACTCACCGAAGCGGCATAGTATTGAGTTTTTATCGCGAAGGGCAGGATCGTTCATGGATTCCATCAGGGTATAAATTTCCTTCCTTTCCCGGTTACTGAGACGATTCAACCGGGTGTCCATGATTCCGTCCGCGTATTTTTCTTCGAGAGGCCCACTGCCGATCAGGATGATTTTTTTTATAATTGCAGGAAAGCGGGCAGAAAAAATTAAACTGAGCATCGCGCCCCAGGAATGACCGACCAGGGTGACCGGCAAGTTCCCATACTTTTCCAGAACAGCTTTTAACTCGATGACCTGGCCTTGAAGGGATGCGGCCGTTTGCAGAGGTTCCAGTACCCCCATATCCCCGGAAAGTTCCCTGGCCACAGGGGCAAGGTAACCGGGCGCCCCGGGACCGCCGTGAACCAGGGCTGTGTTAAAGGGCGCTTCCCCGTATTTCCTTATGTTTTCCAAAATATTATTTCATACCCAATTTTTGATTTTTATTTAGCAGCTTAACGGCTTCGGAAGTACGTTTTTTCCGTGTCTCCTTTTTCTTTGCGCTGGCAATCCAACCGATATACTGCTTCCGGTATGAAAGTGATAAACTATAAAAAAATGTCCTGGCTTCAGCATCGGCGGAGAGCGCTTCTTCAAGCTCTATAGGAATATCAAAGGTCATTTTTGAGGTTGCTGTTTTGTTCCATGCACCGTTTTTTTTGGCTGTTTCTATTTTGGCTAACCCGATCTCTGTCATCCGGCCTTGTTTTATTAGCCTCTCCACCCGTTTTTTATTCAACTCCGACCAACTGCTTTTTTCTTTACGAGGAGTAAATTTTTGACAATATTTATCCTCATCGATCTTACTCACAATGCTGTCGATCCAGCCGAAACACAAGGCTTCTTCCACAGCATCATCATAGGGAATTCTCGGATTCCCCGTATGTTTCTTGAAGTAGATAAGCCAGACTTCTTTTTCCATGGCGTGGTTCTTCTCGAGCCAGGCTCGCCATTCTTGCCTGTCTGTTACATGAAGCTTTTTTTCCATGTGTTTCTTGCCTCCGGCAACGAGGGGGCTTTGAGGATGTATTTAGTATTTATACCTCAGAAAGGCCGCTATGTCACCTGCCTCCTTCAAAGATTGGATGGGATCACAAAAATCCACCGATGCGCCTGTTTTTTGGGCCTCCTCTACTATCTCGTTGACTAAATCAACGGTAAAAAGAGAGTCCGATCCGCAGTTGGCACAACGATTAACCTTTTCTTCCTCTAAGTTTTCACACTTTCGACACCGTTTGCCTGGAATTTTATAATCCCGGTTTACCAATATCTCTTCGATCCGGCCGATTTTTACAGCGGCAAGCACATCCGTTATGCCCGTTATACCCAATCCGTCCCTTAAATATTCCGCGCGTATCTTTTGCCAGAGGTCCTGCTCCGATTTTCGTTCCTGCTCAAAAAATAATTCCATTATTTCATTGTTGATAATTTTTTCATCTTTATGTAAATCGACTGCTTTTTGTTCCACTCTTTCCAGTAAATGCGGCGGCAAATTATCATATATGATTCGCATTATTTCCTTCCCACCCACCAATATAACCCGGGTGAAAGTTTCATTTTTTTCAAGTTCCGTCAGGGCATCCACAATCTCACGGGCATAGAGCAATAATTGCTTATCTCGCCGTCGCTCATAACGCTGCTGGGACCAACCGCCCTTCTTGACGTGGTTTTTGATATTCCCATGCACAGTCGCTTCGTGATCTGCAATTGCGGATGATATTAAAAATATCCGCGCCTTCTTATTATCCGCGATTACAACCGCACTATTTTCATATTCGTCTTTGAGTTCAGCCAGCGGGCGAATATAGGGCGATGAATCAAACCGGACCAGGTCTTTAACCGGTAACGTTAGCTTATAAGTTCGGAAAAAATCAAGCCCCCAACATGAGAAAATACAAAGCGAACCGGATTTTAACTTATTGTTTTTTAAGTATTCTCTTACCAGGTTAACATTTTCTTCGAAATGCTCTTTTTCATCCGGCCCGGATTCTTTGCTTTCGAGAACCCGCCGGATTTGTGCGAATCGTTTTTCCAGGTTTTTTAACGAATCCGGCCCTGAAAAATAGATACTCAAGAATGTTTTATCATTCCCGGATAACTCCGATAGTTCTCTTAGATCGATATTTGTTAGCATTCATACTCCTTCATTTTAACAAGATTCCTGCCCAGGTCAAAGGCCTTTTCGTTTAAGGGGATCAAATGATTTTGATTTGCGGGCAATGTCTCACGCAGTGCGGCCATGATAGATTCTTTCTTTACTTCGTTATTGATCGCGATTAATGCCCCGAACATAATCATGTTCATCATCTTTTTATTTTTTAGGACAGTAATGGCCTGGTTATACGCCGGCAGCGCAAACATGCGAATACCCGGTCGTTCCGGTGGCTTTTTTATAACGGAATTTTCCCATACCAGGACCCCGCCAGGTTTCACCCGGGGCGTGAACATTTCGAGTGACGGCTGGTCGAGGGTAACGGCTGTATCGTATTGATCGACAACGGGTGAAAGAATAGGTTCGCTGCTGATATTGACCATACAGGTCGATATGCCGCCTCGTATCTGTCCCTTATAAGAAGGCCTGAAAACAACCTCTTTACCCTCCTTGACAGCAGCAGAGGCCAGCAGCGTGCCGATAAATTGAACTCCCTGGCCGCCAAACCCGGCAAAAATTATATCATGTGACATCGTTTGTTTTTTTAATCCACAATCGCCTGGTAAGTTAGCACTTTAAATTGCTTGTTCACCGGGTAATAGAGATAGGGGCTGAACTGGGTCATCAGGATCATGATAAGCTCTTCCTCAGGATCGACCCAGAAAAAGGTGTTGTTAATACCGCGCCATTCAAATTCACCGGCGGAGCCGATTGTTTTAGAACCGGGGACATCGACCAGCACGGCAAAACCCAGGCCGAATCCCTTTCCCGGCAGGACCGGGTGAATCGGCAAGAATTCCTCAGGCAGATGATTTTGCGTCATAAATTCGACGGTTTTACGGCCTAAAAACCGTTCGCCTTCATATTTCCCCTTATTCAGCAGCATGCGGGCAAAGCGAAAATAATCGGAAACCGTTGACACGAGCCCGCCTCCGCCGGAGACAAATTCAGGCGGTCTGGCATAACGGCTTGCCGCCGGACTATCGATGATCTTAATACTGCCGTCTTTCCTTAGCCCGTACAATGCCGCGAACCGGCTTATCTTCTCCCCGGGCACATAAAAACCGGTATCTTTCATGCCTAAGGGTTTGAACAGCCGCTGCTCCAGGAACCGGTCGAAAGGCTGCCCGGAAATAACTTCGACTAAGTATCCCAACACATCGGTTGCCACACTGTAATGCCACCTGCTGCCCGGTTGATACAAAAGTGGAATTTTTGTTAATTTTTGTACCATGTCTTTAAGGGTGCCGCGGTAAAGGCCGGCTTTGCGATAGAGTAAATCAACCGGGGTATCTCCGAAAGCCCCATAGGTCAGCCCGGCCGTGTGGGTCAGAAGATCGCGTATGGTTATGGGGCTTCCCGGTTCCACACATTTCATTTCTCCCTTTTCAACGCCGGAGAAAACCTTAACATCTTTAAAGCCCGGGATAAATTTCGATACCGGGTCATCTAATAAAAAATGACCTTCCTCATAAAGCATCATCACAGCCACGCCGGTAACCGGCTTGGTCATGGACGCGATGCGAAATATCGTGTCGTATTGCATCGGTTTATTTTTATCCATATTTCCGTACTTTTCAAAATGTACCACTTTGCCGCGCCGGGCTACCAGGGTAATGAGACCGGGTAGTTTATCCCGGTCAATATAACCTTGCATGACCGGTTTAATGCGTGTTAGACGTTCCGGTGACAGCCCGACTTCTTCCGGTTTGGCTGTGGGCAGGTCTTTGGCCGGGAGTAACTGAATTAAAAAAAACAGGAATAGACAATAGATTTTTTGTTTCATTTTCGTTCCCTGTTTTATATCACTATTATTTTTCGCTCAATTTTTGCAGCACAAGATCGGCTGCTTCGTTCAACGTGCCGATATTGTTAAGCTCTTCTTCGGTAATTTTTATTTTGTACTCGCTCTCAACAGTTGACACAAATTCAACCGCCCCCATCGAGTCCATTCCCAATTTGGCCCTTAAATCATCGTCGGGTTGGACAACAAGGCTCTCATTGAACATTACTTTTTTTAAAATATCGGACATTCTTTCAATAATTGATTCTCTTTTCATTTATTACCTCTTTTCTATAAATCCTTAATTGGCTGTCATATTTTCTTTATTACAATACTGCCATTGGTACCGCCGAATCCCAGGCTTATTGTCATTACCTTGTCCAGGTTACATTCTCTGTTCCGGGTTATAATATTGAGATGGTCACAGGCCGGGTCCGTTTTTTCGATATTCATAGACGCACTGATAAAGTTATGTTTCATCATCAAAAGACAATAAACCAATTCTTGAGCCCCGGCGGCTCCGATACCGTGGCCGGTAATAGATTTGGTCGACGAAACCGGCACCTTATATTCTCCGAAAGCATTCTTAATGGCCAGGGCTTCAACGGTATCACCTTCGGGTGTGCTGGTGGCATGGGTATTGATATAGTCGATTTCATCCGGGGCAAGGCCGGCCATTTTCAGCGCTTCCACCATACAGCGCCGCCCCCCATTCCCCGTGGGATCGGGTTGAATAATGTCATGACCATCGGAATTCGCGCCGAAACCGATTATTTCCGCGAAAATCGGTGCATTCCGTTTTTTCGCATGTTCCAATTCCTCAAGAATTACAATCCCGCTGCCGCCGCTGATGACAAACCCGTCTCTTTTTTCATCATAAGGGCGGGATGCTGTTTCCGGTGTGTCGTTGAATGCTTTTGATAGAACGGTTCTCATGCCGTCGAACATTAAGGTCAACGCAGCCGTCACCTCTTCCGCCCCCCCGGCCAACACAATATCACACCCGCCGGCCGCGATGATTTCCGCGCCATGACCGATATTGTGCAGCGAAGTCGCGCAGGCCGAGCTTAAGGAGTAGCTTCGGCCTTTAATCCCGTAATAATTCACCAGGTTCGCGCTGCAGCTATTGGACATACACCTGGTTATATCATAGGGAGTCACCATTCCGGTCCCGGAGTTTATCTTTAAACCCGATCTGACGATCGGATCCGTACTGGATATTCCGCTGCCTACGATGCAGCCGACTCGATCATTTGCAATATCCTGCTGCTTCAAACCACTGGTTTGCAGCGCCTCTTCTGCGGCGAGGAGGGCGTATAATGCGGATAAATCCATGAAACGCGATTTCAAGCCGATTTTCTGACGCATATTTTGTTCGTTTAATCCTTTTATCGTACCCGCGACCGTACTTCTAAAACCGAGCTCGACCCATTCCGGCACCGATTCGATGCCGGGTTTGTTATTTTTTAAGGATTCCAGGACTTCATCGTTATTATTGCCGATGCTTGAGATAATTCCCATTCCGGTAATCACAATTCTACGTATCATGAATTCTTATGCTCCATTTTTTATATAAAGCTGATATGAAGTGAAGTATCTTAATTAAGATACTATAGTAAAGAAAACAGCCAATGATGTCAATAGGTTGTTTTTGAAGCGTATCGAAGAACGCAAAAATAATCAAGTGTATTGGGACGCAGTCCCATTCGTTTTAATGTCATCTTCTTTTTTTTTGCCGCTCGAGAATCATTGAAACCGGAACCCTCATTTCTCCCGTTTTGATAAGCTTACCTGATTTTTGCTTGACAGGCAACTTTTTCCACGGATTTGTATTCGCGTTTACGATCCGGATTGAGATTTCATCAAATTTTCTAAATTTATATTTTGGAAATACGATTTTATGTAAGATGTGATCATTTGCATAAAAATATTGCGTCATATCCCAGCGGGAATGAGATTTAAAAATAAGTCGATTGTTTTTATATAAACCATACTCAGTCATGGGAATAGCAGGGGGTTCCGGTTGCCGGCCGGCAAGAGTATGCTGTTTCAAAACTTTAAATATAAGATTTACCGTAATTCTTGCATTGTTGGTATCTTCTTCAATCAAACAGGATTTTAACAAATAAAGGTCGCCAAATTTTATCGGGGTATCAATCAAATTGTCGGAACGGATTTTTTTCAATCGTGCTTGATACGGTTTAAGAAAAGTAACGTTGGGATAAAAAGCCCCCCATGCTATAGCTTTAGCATTAATATTCATTCTGAAAAGATATTTTTTGTACCTTTGGATTCCGTTGCCGGCCTGCATAAGTGCAGCGGCGCCGGTTTTCGGATTGAGTTTATGAAGTTCCCAGTTATAACGGTTTTGCGGTTCTCGATTTGCCGTGTTCTTCACACGCAAGAAATATTTTAGTTGTACCGGAATATCGCCATTCCTGCGGAACAAATACAATGGTTTTTCCTGACTAAGGCCTTCCATTCTATTAAACCAACCGGGATTTCTCCGGAAAGGGTCATACCACATATATTCCTTTCCGGTTAAACCTATGATATCGTTTCGATTTAACGCGTATCTTAAATAACCCGAATTTGCTGCCAATATTCCTCCGTGATGGACAAATAGAGGAAAAACAACAACTTGTGCCCCTAAAGAGAAATCAATATCTTTAAGATTTTCACGCAAAAACTGTGTGCTGCTGCTATGGTTCGCATATTTATTTGATAAATAATGATATTTATATATACCGGCCAACAAAATAAAGCAGGCAAGCACTGCGTAGCAAGTGTATTTCCAAAATTTGGATTTCCCTGATAGGATAAAATATGCAGCCAGAACAGGAAAAACCGCCATTCCAAAATTGGCAGTATAAGAATAGTCATAGACTCTGAAATCCGGTGATACGGTTAAGAACGGCCCCATCGTCGTTGTAATCCAGAGTGTTACAAAGCCTAAGAAGAATAATGGGTATAGCTTTTCAGGCACCCAGGCAAAATGGTTCGGGATTTTCAATCCTGATCGGTTTCGAAAAACAGTAGCTAAAATAGCGGTAAATATGAAGAATAGAGCAATATAAAATGAGCTAACATGATTTAATGGTAGTGGAAACGATTGTGGTAAAAAAATTTTCAAACGATCCAGGAATGTTTCCAAAGAGAAGGGAATTGGATTTACTCCAACCCTTGGGATAAGCACAAAATGGATTATTTTACACAACGTTATAAAAAAGAACCCGGAAAAGAGTATCAAGCTTCGTCTTTTATTTTTTTTTATAAAAAAGAGAAAAAGCAAAGCTGCAGGCAGCCCCATAAAAAATACCTGAGTTGATGAAATATTTGCTGTAAAAAACAACAATAAAGCCAGGATGCCCCACGCCCTCCCTTTATTTCCCGATTGAATAAAGCGAATACCGCACATGACACCGAGCATTGTCGGGAGAAAACCCCACAGCACATAGGATGTGTTAATACCGGCAGGAATTCCCATTTGATTTGGCAAAATATGGGGGATGATAGCAGCGCAGCAAGCCAGACCGCTGTCCAGACCGAAAATACGATGGTAAAGATAGTAAAAGCACAGTGACAGCGGTACCATGAAAAGAAAAAGATGAATCACTCGCGGGACTTCCGGCGATATAAAAACCATGGTTTTTGCGAGGAGATACTGGATGAAAGGGTATAACAGGCGTGATTTAAATTCCCACCACGGAAACCTATCGCTACTGGCTATATAATACCAGACAGAATCATCATGCCATAGTCCGTCAAGCGAGAATATGGCCACCATATTAAATACTGATACTGATATAACAATCAGCCCGCAATGAACCCAGGGTGATTGTAGAATTTGTTTCGATGAAATGTTTAACCTATTCAATAGTCAATTCGTTTTGCACACATTTTTTGACCGGCAGCCTATCCCGGTACTTAAGGATTAATTGTTATCTTCCAGGGGCATGATGAACCACAAAATGAGGTAGACCAGGATTCCCGGGAAGGCCACACTAATAATAGATACCACAACATAAACGATCCGTATTACAGTAGGATCCATTTCAAAATACTCGGCAAGTCCACCGCATACGCCGGCGAGCATTTTTTCTTTTTTTGAACGTTTTAATTTTTTCATGTTTTCACCTTTTTATAGAAGGTAGGAAGAACTCATTTCATTATCAAAAACTACAAACTAAAGCTAAAAGTAATCCCTAACAAAATAATAAATTCATTAAAATCAATTAAATCGATACCGTCAGTCGTCTTCTTCGCGTATAAATATTTACATATACCGTAGAATCCAATCTTCCAAAACGCCCTGACATTCATTCCACCTTCGAGGTTATAATGGATGCCTCTCACTACAGCATCAGGTTCCGCTTCGCCTTTTGGAACCTTAAGCCATCCCATACCTCCACCCATGAAAAAATTTACTCTCTTACTTTTGAAGATGGGCGCCGTATACAGCATATTTATCGCAACCAAACCGGCTATTTCATATGAATGGCCCGGATCGGCGCTATTCGTGTAATATTCATAGGAAATCGAAAGAGCCAGGGGTAGTTTACCCGGTTTGATATCCAGGGTAAGCTGGCCACCACCCAATTTGCCCAGGGGTGATCGTTTATCAGAAAATCCTCCCTGGCCTAACCGGATCGTGAAATAGAGCTTTTTCTTTTTAGGGGCTGAATCTTCTGTTTTGTCTTCCGATAAATTTTGATTTTGGTCGTGGTGTGCCGGCATTTCCGCCCGGGCGGAAAGTTGGCCTGATGGGTATAAAGATATACAAATAAACAATGATATTAAGAGAAAATATTTTTGCAATCTCACTTCTCTACTCTTTATGCCTGCTCTTTCCTGTTTCCGGTAAGCTGCCGCCCTTGCCGAATGAATCGATTAAACAGGGTTGTACTTCTCCACTTTTTTTCATACGAATCATTTTAACGGTTTAACTTTTTTGGAGGGCTGACCTTCTTTTAATCTTTCCCAAATGGATTTTAACTCTTTTTGATGAAGCGATGCCCATTCAATAGTCAACCCCAATGCCCTGGAAGGAAACTTACCGTAAAGAACAGACAAATTATTGATGTTTACAAGAATTTCAAATTCACCATACCTGGCATGGAAATGCGGCGGATTGTGATCATTGGAAAACATATAGATAACAATTCCGTAGAATCTTG
>JAGLQA010000636.1 GCA_023137075.1 Candidatus Aminicenantota bacterium | reverse complement strand
ATGGGAATATAGGGCATCCCCTGTTACTTACTGCCGCCGCGGCATTGGCGCTCATTATCTTCAGCGAATTGAAATATAAAAAATCCTATTTTAAACTGCTGCTGCCCTTCTCATCAGGTCTGCTCTGCTTCCTGATGAAACAATTTTACTGGGATAAATTCGATTTCACTTCCCGGGTAAACGGCCTGCTCCTGCTGTCGCTGCTGTTTACCATAGCTTTAACCGTCAGGGAATTCGATCTCTTACGAAAATTCACAACTTTTTTTAACGGGTTGAATCTCAAAAAACGATTATTAATTATATTCATTTTCACCGAGACGCTGTTTATTATCGCTTCGGGGATTATCGTGAAAAAAGGAGTGGTCTTAGGTGGAGATGAGCCCCACTATTTAGCCATATCCCAATCGCTGATCAAAGATTTTGACCTGAACGTGTTTAACCAGTACTTCAGGGAAGGGTACAAAGAGTTTATCGATGTAAAAAAACTGCAGGCTCACGGCGCTTTCGGAAAAGGATATAAGAAAATGTACTCCATCCACTTGCCCGGTGTGTCTATCACTGTGGCGCCTTTCCTGCTGCTGAAACTACCCCTGCCCTGGCTCTACTTCTTACTCCGTGCGTTTTTGGGCCTCTTCGGCGCATTATTGGCGGTTGTAGTCTACCTCTTTTCCCTGAGATTGTGGAAAAGCGAAAATCTCTCGTTTTTTATAACCGCTGTTTTTTGCCTGACTACCCCGGTATTTTTTCATTCTTTTCATATTTTCCCGGAATTGCAGGCCCTGCTGCTCATCCTATCATCGCTCTACCTGCTGTTTTTTCCGGGCAAGAAGAAACTTGTAAAAACGTTGTTGGCCGGTCTGCTGTTAGGCGCAGCCGTTTTTTGGGGACTAAAATATATAATCTTCATCTACCTGTTTTCAATGGGTTTCTTCTTTTATTTTTTTATAAAAAAAAAGGAAAGAAAGCGGGCTCTTCTTTTAATTTTATTCCCTCTCCTGTTTCAACTGATTTTTTTCTCCTATCTTTATTTTGCTTACGGCAATTTTTCTCCCATGTCGGTATACACGGGCATGATGAGCGACGCCCAGGCCAGAGAGTATTACAGCAAAGCCGCGGCCATTCCCTTTCGCAGCAGGGTGGAAACCCTTTTGAACTACCTGTTTGACCAGCGGGATGGGCTGCTGTTATACAGCCCCTTCTATTTTTTCGCGTTCCCCGGTCTGCTCATCGCACTGCGGAAGTTTAAAACCTATCTCCCGCACCTGCTGGTTTCCACAGCCGGATTTATTTATATCCTGTATCACGGTTATTCTACTGTGCGGCCCGGTTATTGCCCCCAGTCCCGGTATTTAGTCCCGGTAATGTGGCTTTTTATGCTCTTTTCCATCATTTACTACCGTGAAAAACTTGCTAAAAATAAAATAAACCGGAAGCTTTCGCATTTTTTTCTCCTGCCCGTATACTCGTTATTTGTCATGATCTACCAGGTACTGCACCCCTTCACATTGTATCAACCCACCACCCATGACAGCCTATTCAGACCCGGCTTAATGTTCCAGCAGTGGGGCAATCTATACATAAACATCCCCGGTTTCCTGCCCTCTTTTATCAAGGTGGAAGGCAATTTCGCCTATCTACCCAACTTAGTCTTTCTTGCCCTGCTTGTAATCTTAATTGTACTTGCCCTGCGAAAAACAACGTGCCCCCATAATATCTCCCCACAAAAGGTTGG
>JAGLQA010000635.1 GCA_023137075.1 Candidatus Aminicenantota bacterium | reverse complement strand
CCAAAAAATTATTTATTTTTCCTTTGACTTTATTTTTTATCTATGCTATTTATAATTTTCGAGTAATTAGAAAGAGCCGGAAAATCAGCTGAAATGAAGATCTGATCTTGAATTGACATGAAGCAGGAATTGAATTTTCGTTTAGCCAGGCATACCTAGCGGCGGAAGCCTATTCATTTCTTGATATCTCCGGATTAAAAAAATAAGGTGAATGTTGAGACACGACCTCATATGTTTCGAAAGCTTCTTGGGACTACAAAAGTATTTTTTTATAAGTTATTTCCAATTATTTTCAGAATTTGGGATAAAATAAACATTGAACAGGAGGTAATAAAATGCCGGACAAAGGGACAAAGAAAAAAGTAACCAAAGTAGGAGGTGGAGAATCTTCATCTGCAGCTAAGGCAAAGGAAGCAAAAACATTCGTTGCAAGTGATGAAAGTAAGGGAAAGGCAACAAAATTTCGCATATTTGCGATCATTTCCTGGATCGTAGCTATAGGTGTCGAAGTATGGGCGGTTTTTCTGCTCCAAAAACCACCGATCAATACCACGTGGCTCATTGTCATGATCGTAGTGATTTTTATTTTTGCCGTTATCGGTTCACTGTTGTGGAAAAAGGCAAACAGATTTGATCCTGCCTCGGAAAAAGATAAAGTCAGATTTTTCATTCAGAACCAGCTAGGCCTAATCATAAGTGTAATTGCTTTCCTGCCTCTTATCATTATTATCTTTGCGAATAAAGATCTTAAAGGTAAGCAGAAAGGCCTTGTTGGTACAATAGCAATTATTGCTTTAGTGATTGCAGGTTATTTTGGTATTGATTTTAATCCGCCATCCATTGAACAGTACACAGAGCAGACTGCAAAAGTCGAGTCGCTGATGGGGACAAACAATGTATTCTGGACGAAATCTGGTACGAAATATCATACATATTCAGACTGCTACCATATTAATACTAATAAAACGGAAGAAATTTTCAGCGGCACTGTCGCTCAGGCAAGAGAATTGAAGAATATTACAGAACTTTGCAACACCTGTGAAAAAAGGGCAGAAAAAGAAAAAAGCCTCGATACTGAAAAAACAACAGAAGTCAAAGAAGAATAATCGGATAGATAGTGGAACGGAGTTTTATTTTTTTACTTTTCCTTTTTAAACTGCAAACGACTTTCCTATCAGTTCCCCTTTTTGTAGTTACATGATTTAAGATGGACCAGCGGGGGCATTTGAAGGAGTTTCTAATTTAATAAAAATTTGGGGTAAGAATCATGACTAAAAAACTATTAATTATATTTTTTAGACACCTGTTTATGATAGTTCTCATCAGCTCATTTTTTCTTTTATCTGAAAACACTGTCGAAGGTTCAAGTCCTTTACAAAAGAGAGGAATAGCAAGATTTAAAGGTATTAAAAAATGGGAAGGTAAAATCCACTATAAGCTTGATTTTAATGAGGAAATTGGAGATGCCACAACAAGCTTTTTGGAATTAAAGGGACTTAAAGGAACCACTCTTGAAAAGATCATTATTGAGGGTGAGGTTACGTTTAATTCTGCCGGTGGCAATGGTGTTTTTGTTGCAAAGGGCAAGGTAAAATACTCACTTTCATTTTGTTATGTTTCTTCACTGGAAGAGGCGATTGTCATCCATTTAACTGATGGCAAAGGGTCGGCAGCGATTGAACCGATAAGACAAATAAATTACCTGAAATTTCATTTTTCTGATGGTTCCTATTCATTAAGAATCACTCCCGGATCCTCTGATGAAGACCTGGATGCCTTTGGTGTTGAAGTGGAAACATCATCAAATATAAAGGTTACTAAAGCCTTGATCAAAAAAATGGAAGAAGAAGGGCGGCAGATTTTATATCCAGAGGTTCTAAAGAGCATGTTTCCTGACCGGGATATACATAGAGATTTAGAAAACATTGCTGCTGAGGCTTTTAGTATTGCCTTTCCTTCATCGGGATATATTCTGAAAGGTTCATATAAAGATGACAAAGGTGGCATTTTTTCATGGAAATTTGTGCCCGGTAATTAAGTCTTGATTATAAACAAATAAGCATCTAAGCTATATACCAATTATTTATCAAACAACTTTTAAGAAATAGAATTTAAAATATTTATCTAATGCGAAACAATAAAAAGAAGGAGGGGCATTCCTGCTATCCCCTTTGCTTTTTCCAAATTCCTCCTATAATGATTTAAATGAAATTCTCAATCGTAGAAATAATCCAGGCCATGCTGGCCCCCGGACTGATGATATCCGCCTGCGGCCTGCTTTTATTGGGCATAAACAACAAATATTCCATCATCGTCAACCGAATCAGGCTTCTCAATGAAGAAAAAAGAAAAATGAAACGCGGCGACCGGTTAACCATCGAACAAAACAGGATGGACAGCCTCATCCTGCAGATTAACAAGCTGTATAACCGGTTTAAACTGGTGCGCAATGCGGCTTTCTCCTATTCTATTGCCGTCGTTTTATTCATCATCGCTTCCTTGTTTATCGGTTTAAAATACCTCCTTCAGTCGATTAATGCCGGAACCATTGCCCTTATTTTTTTCCTGTTGGGCATTACCTCGGTGTTGTTGGGGATCATCTTTGCTGTGGTGGAGTTGTGGAAGGGGTACAAAATTGTGCACATTGAGGTCCATGATTCCGAATAGAGAGTAAAAGATTTATGAAGCCCTTCTAAGGGAGGATTAAACCGAACTGCCTGGGGAATAGGCCCTTCATTTTGACAGGCAGCCTGCCGCGGGGTTTGATCTCCCCGGTGAGTACCCGGAAAAGGGCGTCCAATTGCACCTGCCTGAAACCATAGGACACCACGTAGGTGTCTACTTTCGGAAAATGACGAATATCATAGGGATTTCCTGTGGCCGCGACAATTACATCTTTCCGGGATTTTATAATTTGTTTGATCGCTTTGGCCTGGTCCCGTTCCATTTTCTTGTTAAGGGAATAGGGACAGGCAATAATATAATCATAACCGGCCAATTTCGATTTTAAACCTGCCGGTATTGTTTCTCCCGAATTCAGCACCCGGGATTCCAGGTTGGGTAAATATTTCTTCGCAGATACTGCCAGGGGAGACAGCGTTTTTTTGTCATAAGAATCGGTGGTGGCTTTTGCCGCCTGCCATTCGATAAGAAGGCATTTTTTATTGGCATTTACCGGGATGATCTTGCCGCGGTTGCGCAGTAAGGTTATGGACTGCCCGGCGATATCCCGCTCCTCCTCGAGCGAATGCCTCGACATCCCTTCCGCTTCCGCGGGATTCACCAACCTTCTGTTTTCCAGCAAGTGAAACCTCTCTTTCAATTTCACCACCCTGGTGAGTGAATCGTCGATCTGTTTTTCACTGATTTTTCCCTTCTCCGCGCCGGACAGGAATGCCCGGAAAAGCGCCTCCTGAAAATCCAAATGGTGGCTGGGACACATCACGTCTATCCCTGCTTCGATACAGTTCCGGACAATCGCGTCAGGAGAGAAGTTATCTTTTACTGCCTTCATTTCCAGGCAGTCGCTGAAAACCACCCCCGGGAAACCGGCTTTCTCCCGCAGAAGCTCGCGGATAAAGTAGGGCGAAAAAGTGGCAATCTTATGGCTGATTTGGGGGAATTTCACGTGGGCCGACATCATGGCGTCGATATTCAAACCGGCAAGAGCGGCAAAGGGCTGGAAACAATAGTAAAAAAAATATTCCGGGGAGATGGGTGAAATCGGAATTTTCAAGTGAGAATCCGCTGCTGTACCGCCATGCCCGGGATAGTGCTTAGCGCAGGCGGCTGCCCCGCTTTCCCTCAACCCGGCGGCGAACTCCGCCGCGTAAATGGTGACAATCCCGGGGTCATCGGAAAAGGCCCGGGTGCCGATAACCGGGTTATCTTCCTCGATGTTCACATCGCAGACCGGCGCTAAAACGCCGTCGATCCCGACTGCCTTCATCTCCCGGCCAATGATGCGTCCGGCGATTCGCGCATTCCGGGGTTTACCGGATGCGGCCAACCCCATGGGCGAGACAACAGTGGCAGCCATTTCACCGAAACGGACAACGAGTCCGCCTTCCTGGTCCGTGTAAATGGCAGGTGTGATTTTACCCAGGGAGTGAATATGATTGGTTAAGGCCGCGGCGTGTTTGATTGAACCTAGGTTTCGTGAAAAGAGAATGACAAAGCCGATGTTGTTTTCTTCAATAAAGGACTCCACCGCGGCGGGCAATTCTTCCCCGTAAAAGCCGATCATGAAAAGTTGACCGATTTTTTCTTTTAAGGATAAATTTATATTCAAGGTATACTATTTTGCAGTGAATCAGGTTTTGATTTTCTTTCTATAAATCCGTCTTTTCTTATGGTTGACGGGATTAAAGTATTTCCACTGGGCCTGGATCTTCAAATTGTTTTCCAATTCCGGGTTGGATTCCACTATCTCGATCTTCCGCTTGATGATCTCTTTACCTGTTTCGAGGATCATTAAGAGATCGATCCCTAAGCCCCGGTATTTCGGCTTAATACCGGCTAAGTAGGCATCGACAGTATTATTTTTACATTTTACCGCTTTCAGGATATGAAACCAGCCAAAGGGGAGCAGTCGCCCTTTTGCTTTTTGAAAACCCCGTGATAGACTGGGAAGTGCCAGCATGAACCCCACCGTCTCTCCTTCGGCATTTACTGCCACCTGCAGCAAGTCCTTGTCCAACATGGGGAAATATTTTGTTACATAGTATTTCATCTGCTTTTCAGAGATGGGCACCGAGCCGTAGATTTCCTCGTAGGTTTCTTCGATCAGGGCAAAAACACTTTCGATTACCGCTTTTACATCCTTCTTGCTTTTAAATTTTAGAAGTTTGATACTGCTTCGCTGTTTAATTTTTTCCCCGATTCTAAGTAGCTTTTCCGGCATGCCTTCGAGAGGTGTGACTGCTTTGAACTCAAGATAATCGATTTCCTTCTCAAAACCATACCTGGTAGTAAACTCAGGATAATAGGGATGATTGTAATAAACGGCAATAGTGGTCAACTGGTTGAAACCTTCGATCAGCATGCCCTCCGGGTCTAAGTCGGTGAAACCGTGGGGGCCGGTCATCGTCTCCATGCCCAGTTCTTTTCCCCAACCTTCGACAGCTTTGAAGAGTGATTCGGCAACCTCGTAATCTTCGATCGTATCGAACCAGCCGAAACGCAGGTTTTTCGTGTTATACTTCTCATTGGCCGCGAAGCTCAATATCCCGGCAATCCGGCCAACCGGTTTTCCGTTTTTATAAGCTAAAAATAACTTCGCGTCGGCGCTGTCAAAAGCCGGGTTTTTCCTCCTGTCAAAGATTTCCATGTCTTCCACGATTAACTGGGGAACCCAGTAGGGATTATCTTTGAAAACTTTGAAGGGAAACTTAACAAATGATTTCAAATCCTTTTTTGTTTCAACGACCTTTATATCTATGCTCATGTATCACCTCTGCTTCTATTATATCAAAAGTATATTAGAATTCAAAGTTCAGCGTTTCTTATAGAGGGATTAAAACCAGGCGGAAGCTTTCGGTTTTTTTAGAAAATGTTAACGGGTAAACTGTTTTGCTCTCTCAAGGCCTTCCGTAGTGACCCTATATCGCATGGATTTTCCTACTTTCCTGGTCACTTCCAGCTGTGGCGGTTTTTTATTCACCAAAGTATGCAATGCCACGGTGATACTGGATAAGTTATGGCCATGTTTTTTTAAAGCCGTATTAACTTCACGAGCGTTAAAATCATCTAAACTATTCGTCTCCTGGAGATATGCCGCTGCCACCAGGGCTTTTTCATAGTTTCGTTTTGCGGTTGACACGGCAAATAAATTGCTGAGGGATTTAAATTCTTTTAAAGATGCTGCGGTGGGTTTTTCTTCCACAGGCGGTTGCTCTTCCGCAGCCGTATATTTTTCACTGCTGGTTTTTTGGGGTGTGGCAGGAATTTCTTTTTGTTCTTCCTTATCGTCCGATAGGTTGAACTTATCCATTAACCAATTAAATATTCTTTTTTTTTGCTCTAGGTTCAAATCTTTGAGTGATTCATAAACTTTACTAATAGCAATGATTTCCGGATCGTAACTCATTGTTACCTCCAACGTTAATTTTTAATTAGTATTTTGACAGATAATATAAAAATTGTCAACTCTACTCCCTTTTTAAATTCCCATCAAAATCCCAAAATCCGTATTATCTCAGCATTGCCATCAATATGGCGGCTGTTTTTTCATTTTTTACTCCTTCTGAGAAACAAAATATATTTGATCTAAAAGGACGGCCCGACACCGAACCTGAATGCGAAATGCGAGTCATCCTCATGGACTGTCCTGGGATTATAGGCAAAT
>JAGLQA010000634.1 GCA_023137075.1 Candidatus Aminicenantota bacterium | reverse complement strand
CCGAAGATCGCGTTTATCATGGATTCCATTGTTGAGGATGTGCTGGGCGAAGAACGAGTTACCGGTCTGAAATTGAAAAACAAAAAGACCGGGGAAATCTCTGAATTAACGGTAGACGGGATGTTTGTGGCCATCGGTCATACTCCGAATACAAAATTATTTTCCGGTCAATTAAATTTAGATGAGAAAGGTTATATCAAAACGAAAAAAGGAAGCGCCCGGCAGTCCGCCACCAACATTGCCGGTGTATTTGCCTGCGGGGATGTACAGGATTCCCTGTACCGGCAGGCTGTCACTGCCGCGGGAAGCGGGTGTATCGCTGCCATCGATGCGGAACGTTACTTAGAAGACCCCACTGCATAGAACTTTATCGCTTGATCTTTCGTTATAAGTATATGGACAGCAAAAGGATTGTCCCGTCTTTTTTCAAAAGGAGTAAATAATGAAAGCACATTTAAAAAAGTTATTCAATGTATTTTTGGTCTTTAGCGTGGGCCTTTTTTTCACGTCCTGCATGAATCTAAATGCCGGATTCGAAGATAGCATCGATAAATCTTTTGATGTCGGCGAAGGTGGAAAATTGATCGTGGATACGGATATCGGCTCTATAGAAGTAAAAACGGAGGGCCGTGAGGGCGTGAGAGTGAAAGTTTACCGGAAAGCAATAACCTCTACCGAGTCAAAAGCGGAAGATATTTTTTCACATTTTAAAATAGATTTCCGTAAGTCGGGTGACGATGTGATCATCGACGCAGACTATGATTCCAGGAAATTCCGGTCTATTTTTGGCCGCAGAAATCGATTACGGGTGCGTTTTGTCGTAACGGTGCCGGAAAAGTACAACCTCGATCTAAAAACCAAAGGCGGCAGGATAGAAGTCAGTAAAATCGAGGGGGATGTGAAAGCCAGGACCTCCGGCGGCAGTTTGCGTTTCGCTTATGTGAAAGGCCCGGTATGGGGCAGAACGTCCGGCGGCAGCATCACTTTGGATGGCTGCAGCGGTGACGCCAACGTGAACACATCCGGCGGCAGCATCAAAATCGGCGAAGTAAAAGGCGAGGTCAAAGCCCATACCTCCGGCGGCAGCATCCGGGTAAAGGAAGTAATGGGCACCATTAATGCCAGAACCTCCGGCGGTTCCATAACCGCTTATATATCGAAACAGCCCAAAGCCGACTGTTCGCTGGCAACCTCCGGTGGATCGATAACGGCCCACTTAGCGGAAGGAATCGCTGTGAATCTCGATGCCGGCACCAGCGGCGGGCATGTGACCACCGAGTTTGAAGTAACCATAAAAGGCAAGATCAGTAAATCAAAATTGAAAGCAAAGATAAACGGCGGCGGCCCCCTGTTATATTTACACACCTCCGGCGGCAGTGTCCATATCAAAAAAATGAATTAATGAGACGAAACCGCTTCGCGGTAGCAAACTTCCACTGGTTTACCACATCGACAAAATCAAGGCCGCGCGAAAAAAAATAATTAAATTTGATTTTCATCTAAAAATTTAGTAAAATAAAGCTTATTCTTCAAATAGGAGGACTGTAACGTGTCAAAAGTATGTGATATATGTGGGAAAGCGCCGGTTTCCGGGCATAATGTCAGCCATTCCCACAAACTAACAAAACGGAGATGGCTGCCCAATTTGCAGAAGATTAAGATAAAGGTTGACGGAAAAGCTAAAAAGATGAGGGTTTGTACCTCCTGTATCAAATCAGGGAAAGTAGAAAAAGTCTGACAGCCGGTCAACTTACAAGAGGATCTTAATGTCCGCAATCCAAAAAGGCCTATACCGGGGTAAAAGAGTCGGTATTATCGGTGGTAATTATCCCGATTCAAAGTCCCTGAAAAACGCTGAAACCATGGG
>JAGLQA010000633.1 GCA_023137075.1 Candidatus Aminicenantota bacterium | reverse complement strand
CGGAAGACGGCAACCGTTTCTGCGATATAACCATACCCACCGGGCTCGGCTACATGAGGAACCCGATGGTTATACTAAACGCCGATGTGGTGGTGGCCATAGACGGCAGTTACGGCACCTTATCGGAAATTGCCTATGCTAAAATTTATAAGAAACCCATCTTCGGTTTAAATACCTGGAATATTCAGGGCGTGATCTCTCTCCCCACTCCCGAAGAAATTATAAAACAAATTAGCAATATTTTTAAATAATACAAATCTTCCAGTGGTGTTACGTGGTCAAATTCAATTACAAAATAGTTGTTCATTTTGACGGAACCTGTTACCGCGGCTGGCAATTGCAAAAGCCCGAAATTCCGACTATCCAGGGTGAATTGATCCGGGCATTAAAAATCATCGCCAAAAAAAAAGTCCTGGTCACCGGCAGCAGCCGGACCGATGCCGGTGTTCACTCCACCGGTCTGACTGCCAATTTCCAGATTAGAATCCGGATAGAAGCCGGCTCCATGAAACGGGCGCTGAACTCCCTGTTACCCGAAGATATCCGCGTCATGGAGTGCGATATTGTCGACCACTCTTTCAATGCCAGGTTCAACGCGAAGAGCAAGGTGTATGTCTACCGGGTATTCTTCGGAGACGTATGCCCGCCCTTTACCAGCCGCTGCGCGGCCCACATCCCTTACCCCCTAAATTTAAAGAATATGAAAAAAGCCGCCAAACATTTTATCGGGGAAAAAGATTTCAGTTCCTTCACCTCCGACGAACCTCAGAAAAAGCGGCTCAGGGAGATATCAAAACTCAAAATGAAAGTAAAAGGAGAGGAGATTATTTTCACCATCCGGGGCAGGAGTTTTTTACGATACATGGTGCGCAACATCGTGGGAACCATCATCGATGTGGGCAGGGGCAAGATCGAGTTTACCGACATACCGGCCATATTCGCCGCCAAAGACCGGAGAAAAGCCGGAAAAACGGCCCCGGCCAGAGGATTGACCTTAGCCCGGGTTTTGTATTGATATTTCAGCTTTTCCCCCGTTTGCTTCAAACGTAATAGTTCACTTACCTTGTATGGGCTTGAAAAAAAAGGTGGAATTTTATAAAATGCTTCCATGAGCAGCGACCTGAGTAAAGTACTGAAAAAAATCATGCCCGCACTACTCATTTCCTTAACCGGGTTGATCTATTTTTACTATCTCCCGACGGGCTACGATTTCGACGGCACGGTGTTCAGTCAAACTCTGCGCAATGTTTTGATTCAGGGGGGCCTGGGTCAATTCATACAGGCCCATCATCCATTATACTACCCGCTCACCTTTTTTGCTTATAAAACTCTACAAATTACGACCGGGTACAATGTGCTGGAGTATTTTCACCTGCAGCTGTTTTCACTTTTTTTCGGACTGTTCACGCTGGTGTATTTTTACAAAATAGTCAAAAAAGCAATAGCCCCGGTTGCCTTCCATTATATTGCCGTCATATTGATGGCATTCAGTTTTGGTTTCTGGTATTATTCGGTCGAGGCTGAGGTTCATATTGCCGCACTTTTTTT
>JAGLQA010000632.1 GCA_023137075.1 Candidatus Aminicenantota bacterium | reverse complement strand
CAAAATATACCTGCCCTATTTCGCTCACCGGAAAGCATATATTTTGGACTGGGTGCTGGGCCGGGGGACCCCCTTTGCCGATATTCATTCCCAAATAGAGCAGCAGCGCTCGAGGAACATACCGATCCTTTTTTTTTCCGAAATCACATATCCAAGTAAAACCCTAAAAAAACTTCTGGAAAATCACGGTATAGGAGAAGAAGATTACTTCAATTTTCTTAAAAAAATAAATTTCAAAGAGAACATTCCCTTAATAGATGGATATTATTTAAAACCGGTTGAGTGAACCTTTCGGGGTTGTGCTGCGTTATAGTAATACCGGGCAAATTTTAGGAGAATAAAAATGAGAAGAAAACGATTATCTCTTTTAGTTCTATTTTTGGCAACCATGCTGATTTTACCGGGATGTAATATCAGTGTAAATAAAAGTATCTATATCGATGACGGAGAGACAGTCAATCATGGCCAGAGAACCGTAAACGGCAGTATTTACATCGGTTCGAATTGCAAAGTCAAGGGCAGTTGTTCCACGGTGAACGGTAAAATAAAAGTAGGCGGCAATTCCGAAGTAAGGGCACTTAAAACCGTTAACATGGGTATTACCATCGGTGAGAATTCTTACGTGGATGGCGATGTGTCCACCGTGAACGGTTCGATTCTTTGCCGGGCCGGGGTCAAAATAGATGGCGATGCGTCCACCATAAACGGCGGCGTCACCTGCGAAACCGGGGTTAAAATCAATGGCGATGCTTCTACTATTAACGGTAAGATCGATTTGAAAAAGACCGTGGTAAAAGAAGATATTAAGACCCACAACGGCAATATCACACTCACGGAGGGAAGCATCGTTTACGGCGATATTATTGTCAAACGGTCCACCAACTTCACCCGGCGTCTCCGCCGGTTGAAGATCCGCATCGCGGACGGGTCGGTGGTTAAAGGGGATATTATCAACCGGGACAAGGACATGGACGTAAAGGTTTACCTGTCAAACGGCGGCAGCGTAATGGGCCGGGTCGAACGCGCAGAGGTGATTAAAGAATAGTCATATAGATCGCAGGTCTATTCGATATTTAAAATCTTAGAACTCCCCCCCACCACGATGAGAATATCTTCTGCCAGGATCTTTTCATCAGGCAGGGGATTGAAGATGGTCTTATCCTTTCGTTTGATGGCCACCACCATGGCGTTATAATTTTCCCGCAGCCCGGAATTCCTGATCGCTTTCCCCGCGAAGGGGGAATCCGCTTTGATGGTGTACTCTTCGATGGACAGGGAGAGTCCGGGCGTGTGATAGGTGATATTATCGATGAAGTCAACCACATGGGGTTTGATAACCGTATTCACGATTCGCCGCGAACTCAGTTCATAGGGAAGCACCACGCGGTTGGCACCGATTTTATACAATTTTTTCTCATTGGCCACTTCCAGGGCCCTGGTAATAATACAAATATCCGGGTTAATTTCACGGATAGCCAGCACGGTAAAAATACTATCCGCGTCCGAGGCCAGCAGGGAGATAAAGGTCCTGGCCCGTTTCACACCGGCCAAGCACAGGGCTTCTTCGTTGGTGGCATCGTTCATCAGCACTTTAAATCCTTTTTCTTCCGCATTGGAAAAGCGCTCCGGATTATTTTCAATGATAACGAATTTAATCTTTTTTTCAGCCAGTTCCCGGCACACATATTCACTCATGCGGCCAAAGCCGGCTATCACGACATGATTTTTTAGCTGTGAAAATTTCTTCATTTTTCTTCTCCCTAAGATTCCCCTTATTCTTCCCTCTAAAATATCTTCTGCAATGGATACGGTGATGTAAAAAAATATCCCGATACCGCTCATAATCACCCATATGGTAAAAAGAGTTCCCTTCGTAGATAATGGAAAAATTTCCTTATAGCCCACGGTGGTAATACTGATGATTGTCATATACAGGGCATTCACAAAACTCACATCCTCGATGATGGTATACCCGGCCGTGTCGATAACAATGATTAGCAGCAGTATTGAAAACAGGAAAAGTATCTTTTTGTAAGATTTCATGGTAACTATTTTAGCAGAAA
>JAGLQA010000631.1 GCA_023137075.1 Candidatus Aminicenantota bacterium | reverse complement strand
CAGGCGTGTCGGGTTTCCCCTGAGCCCCTATGCGTGGGGGAGCGTTGGAGGAACGCTCCTTTTGGTCGCGTAAATAAAGATGAATATATCATTAAAAACTTCCAAAATAAGAATTGCTGTACCCCATCATTCGGTCTTGAGAAATGTGGGTGGGTGTGATATAGTTATCTATCAAATTTTAACAATCAAGGAGTTATTGTAACATGCTGTTAACCATTGACGTTGGCAACACGACAACAGGGGTGGCAATTTTTGACGGGGACGAAATTATTTTCAGAAATAAACTGGCTACCCCGGACGAGGTTTCCGATAAATTTTTAAAGAGTCTGATTAAAAGGAAACTGATTAAGGAAGGTGACGGAATCATTGCTTCATCCGTCGTACCCTTAGTAAACGAATCTTTAGAAACCGGTATCCGTGAACTTTTCGGTAGAAAACCGCTGTTCATCAATCATAAGATCAAAACCGGAATTAATATAAAATTAGACCGGCCGGAAGAACTCGGAGCGGATTTGATTGCCGGTGCCGTCGGTGGACTCTATTTTCTCCCTCCTCCATTAGTGGTTGTCGATTCCGGGACTGCGATTACCTTTGGCGTGGTAAATAGTGAGTTTGACTATATAGGTGGAGCTATATTACCGGGAATTGAGATATCGATAAAAAGCCTGGCCAGTAATGCGGCAAATTTAAGCCGGATTCATTTTAATGTACCCGGTTCCATTGTCGGAAAGAACACGGAAGATTGCATTCGCACCGGTATTTTTTACAGTAATTTAGGCGGTCTTAATTTTATGATAAAGGAATATAAGAAGCTCCTGGGTGAGGATACGAAAATCATCGTGACCGGGGGGTTGATCCGGCATTTTCAGAATCGCCTGCTGGGTATCGATTTATACGAACCGGATCTGCTCTACTACGGTCTTAAAAAAATCTATGAATTGCAGTAACCCGGCTGCGACCGACCCGGATTATGATTATATAATCCCGATTATTCAATATCTTGAAACGAAACACGGAATCACTTTTTTCATAACGACGAAGGATTTTGATATACTTTACCGCTGGTGGGAGAAGAGGATTCCCCTGAGAATCATAAAAGAATCGATCTCCACTGTTGTGCGGAGATGGGAAGCGAAAAAAAAGAAGCTCACATCTTTCTCAACTTTTTATTATGAAGTCAAAAAAAATTTTAAAGCTTTTCTCGAATTGAATGTGGGCGCGGAGGTCAGGGAGGAAAAAAGAGATGCCTACGAGGAAATCGATACTTTTTTCACCCATTACCCGGCCCAACTAGGTGATTTAAAGGAAGATTTTGAAACAGCTTATGGAAAATTGAAAGCGAAGGAGAGTTTCAAGATTCAACCGGTACATGAAAAATTACTGCGGTTATTTGAAAATGATGAGGAATTAAACCTCAAGGTAGAAGTGTTTGCCAGGAATATTTCGCCCCGGCTGCGCGGCCCGGAAATCAAAAAAAAATACCGGTTAAATTATCTCTTGAATAAATTCAACATCCCCGATTTCGCTCTTTAGGGCACGCTCATTAGAAGTTCATAATATAATTTACCTGTCCCATAAATTCCTTGTATGATATTAGATATTCGTTATTTATTATTATTTTTGGATTCGGGTCTACTGATCATGGTTCTCCGCTTTCAATGACGATCCCGGCTCCACGGTCAGGGTGCCGCTTACAACGATTCGATCAAAGGTGAAGACGTGCGCGTTTCCTTTGATCGTCAGGTTAAAGAGCAGGTGCACACCGATATATGAACCGCTGCCGTACTGGGTCATATCACCATCCGCCGTACCGGTAAATATCGAAGTTCCGCTATTACCGCTAATCGTAAAAACCTGGCTCCCTGAAGGTGCCGGGTTGAGTTTTAGTCCTACCAGGGCGCCAATAATAAAGTTAGCATCATTATCGATCAACTCATTGGCATTTAGAGTATCGTAACTTTGCAGCACCTCTCCGATTGCTACCGAAGGCAAGGGGGTGGAATTTTCCGGGCTGGCGATGTTGTTATTGTCGATGAGCAAATCACCGTTGGCTGCCGCATCCGGTTTCAGGTACACGGTACCGCCCCCCCCGTTCCTAATGCTGTCAAAACTACCGCCACTGCAAGTTCC
>JAGLQA010000630.1 GCA_023137075.1 Candidatus Aminicenantota bacterium | reverse complement strand
CGCCCGCCGCCACCGGCCCTTGCATAACTATTCAAAACAGTAAAACTGCCGCCATTTGCGGTTACCCAGCCACTGCCTATTAAAGTGTCAACACGGATCAGGATCGAGCCGCCGGATCCACCTCCGGCCCAATTGACGACATCTCCGCCATCCGCATTGATCGATCCGGCAAGCGAGAGTTCTTGTGCCTCAATTTTGAGCACGCCGCCACCGTTACCGCCCTGCCGGTAGCTAAATTGACCGCCGCCGCCGGAACCGGGATCGAAGGGTTCATATATAGAACCATAAATTTCATTTACTGCAAAGTCTCCATTTTGGGCACCGTAACCGCCGTGACCGGCTCCTGAAAATTGATAACTGCCCTGGGCAAAATTGAGAGTTTGACCGTAATTAACCGAATTATCTCCCTGGTGACCGCCTAAATAACCGCGAGACGTCACATCGATTCGACCGGTGCTGTCGACAAACACGCTATCCTGGGCTTTGATCGACAAATAAGAAACAGAAGTGCTTGTGGCATAGGGATGTGTTAATACGCTGTTCTGGGTTACGCTGAGGTTGTTCAGCTTTATTTCCCGGGAGATTTGGGCTTGAGGGGTATTGCGAATGATCAAGTGTCCCGGGAATACCATTTTACCGCAGTAGCTGCCGTCAACAGTAGCAACTGCACTTAAATCGTTGTCTACGGTAATCGTATTTTCCGTGTTGGCTGTAATGGTAAAGGTGGTTTCACTGTCGTTTATACCGGGCTGCAATTCCATTCCCACTAAGGCGCCGGGCATAAATGATGCATTGTCATCTGTCATTGTATTCGTGGTAAAGGAAGAAATGGTTCCCGGGTTAATGACCGGGAAAATAACCGGTTTATAAGCGTCTACACCGCTATTATCAATCACTAATTTACCTTCCTCTTCACCTTTTTTCAGGTAGACGGTGCCGGCGCTGCCGTTCCTGGTGCTGTCAAGACTACCGCCACTGCAAGTTCCGCCGTAAGCTGTGATCCTGGAGAGATCAAATTCACCGGCATTCGTACAATAAATCGCTATCCGCCCGCCGCCACCGGCCCTTGCATAACTATTCAAAACAGTAAAACTGCCGCCATTTGCGGTTACCCAGCCACTGCCGATTAAAGTATTAACACGGATCAGGATTGAGCCGCCGGATCCACCTCCCGCATAATTCACCACATCGTCCCCGTTGGAATTAATCGAACCGTCAATTGTGAGTTCTAAAGCCTCAATTTTGAGCACGCCGCCGCCGTTACCGCCCTGCCGGTTGCTTAATTGACCGCCGCCGCCGGAACCGGGATCGGAGGGTTCATATATAGAACCATAAATTTCATTTACTGCAACGTCTCCATTTTGGGCACCGTAACCGCCGTAACCGGCTCCTGAAAATTGATAACTGCCCTGGGCAAAATTGAGAGTTTGACCGTATTGAGTGGCATTATCTCCCTGGTGACCGCCTAAATACCCGCAGGAATCGGCACTGATTTTGCATCCTTCGAAGATGACGATCTCATCGGCATTGATGGTTAATGAATAGGTTTCAGAGGTTGTTGTTTTAGAATGGGTCAGCACGCTGCCGTCCTGCAGGGTTAAATTCCCAACATTGAGCGTTCCGTTCACAACGACTACGGAATCGATTAAGGTAATATTCGAAAAATTCCCGGTGCCGTTGATAACGGTATCGCTGCCGTCAAAGACCAGGTTGCCCGGGTATGCGAAATCATAAAAATCTCCTACCTGGGCCGGGGGATCGTTTTCGGGAAAGATCATGGAGCCGTCCGCCTCGTCGATGAGAATTTCGGTTTCGTTGTTGGCAACAATGGTGAAACGTTTATCCTTCTCAATATTGGGTATTAATTTCATGCCCACTAAGCTGCCGGGGATAAAATTCGCATTCGTATCTGTGAGTTTAAAAGCTTCGATGGCCGTAATCGTACCGGGGGTGGTAGGAGTGATTAGACGGGTATCATTCTCTGCTGCCAGGCCGTTATTGTTGATGATAATTTCACCTTCTTCTCCTGCTTTCTTCAAATATATAGTACCGGCGCTGCCGTTCTTGAAATCTTCACAACTGCCATTGCTGTAAGTACCTCCATAGGCTGTGACCCGGGATAGATCAAAACCGATGGCATCTGTATAATAGAGAGCAATACGGCCGCCGCCTCCGGCCCTGGGATATCCATAAGACTGCTGGCTAAAACTTCCACCATTGGCAGTAATCCAACCACTGCCTTTTAAAGTGTTGACTTGCAGTAAAATCGATCCACCGGACCCACCTCCCGCATAATCCACGACATCGCCGCCATCAGAATTAATCGAGCCGTCAATAATGAATCCACCTGTCTCTATTTTGAGCACTCCACCGCCGCTGCCGCCTTTCCGGTTGCTTGTTTGACCACCTCCGCCTGATCCATGATCTGCAGGTTCATATACGGAACCGTATATCCCATTTATTACATGGGGATCGCAGCTTCCACCGTAACCACCATAGCTGGCTCCTGAATATTGACGACTGCCCTGGGCAAAATTCAGAGTTTGACCGTAATTATCATTATTAATATTATCTCCCTGGTAACCGCCTAAGTAACCGCAGGTACTGACACCGATCCTGGCATCCGGGCCAATTACCACGTGCCCGGTTATAGTTAAATCCATCTTATAGATTTTCTGGGTGGTGGCCGGGCTGTGAGTCAACACTCCGCTGCCCTTTACCAGTATGTTCTCAAAGGTGTGGGAACCATCGATGGTCACGGTTGTGTTATATATAATAATGGTCCGGTTATCATAGGTCGTGTCACCTTCTTCGATTGTCAAATTGTCGGCAAGAAGAGTGCCGCTTTTAACCGGCACGGTCACCTGGTCGTAAGACCAGTTATCCTCGAGATCGAAAACTTTGGCCATGATGGTGATAGTACTGCCTTCCGCGGCATCTGCCGGAATATCACAGGTGGCTTCATAGCGATTTTCCGTTCCGTCCGTATCGGTTGCTGTTAACTGGCCGTCAATGAAAAATTCTACCCTGGCAATGCCTACGTCTATATCGTCCGTGGCTTCTGTAATTATCTTCAGGCTCTCACCGGGAAAAACCAGGCTGCCGGTGGTCGGGGAAAGGATATTTATTACCGGGTCTTCTTCGTCAAACAATTCCGACAGGGTGACGGTTACCTGGCTGGAAACGGTATTGCCTAACAGGTCGGCAGCCTCTGCCCTGATGATTAAGGGCAGGGATTCGTCTAATGGAGGGGCCGTATATGTGGTCTTATAAGGGGCGGTAGTGTCTGCTTCGAAGAGCTCTTCATTCCCGTCTCCCTGTTTTAAGTAAAATTTAACTTCCCTGATGGCGCAGTCGTCGACCGCGGAAGCCGCAATGTTGATTACTTCGTTGAATTTAAACAATTCGCCATCCTGGGGGGAGGTGATTTGTACGGTGGGTGGGGCGATATCGTCTTTGACATGGATGATCTCTGCTTGAGAAATTGTGGCCTGGCCCATGGAGTCGGTGGCTGTGAACCGGATGGTAATGTCTGTGCCGGGTATGATATCACCCGGGACAGGAACCACATAGGTCGCGGAGAAATAGGTGCCGCTTGGCTCCCTATTGTCCCGGTAATTAATGATTCCACCTGTTGCCGAAAAGGTAGTTTGTATTATCCTGGTGTCGTCTGTGACGGTAACTTCGCAGGAGATATTCTCCCCCACATCGATGGGTGATTGGGTGTTCATTGTCATGGTGACCTGGGGTGGGTTATCGGGGGCAAGGGTGAGGACCAGGTTCTCTTTGGTACTCTGGTTGCCGGCAAAATCCACGGCCAGCGCTTCTACCAGGATAGGCGTAGTGCCCTGGTCTGCCAGCAGGGGAGCGGAAAACCGGTATTCGTATGGGGCGCTGCCGTCGGTAAACATATGCGTGCCGTCTTTGTAAAAATAGACACCGGCAACATCATTGGCAGGAGTGACAGTCGCAATAATAGTGGTTGTGCTTCCTTCTATGACGGTTGTGCCTCCCCCGGAAAGAGAGATCTGCAGATCAGGCGCGATGGTGTCGGTAGTATGAAATGTACCGGTAAAAGCCTGGGTCTGCACATTGCCGACCAGGTCCAGGACACCGTTGATGGTAACCGTATAGGTGGAATTTTCAGCCATCGGGCTGCCGGGGGTAAAGGTCACTACCGTGCCGCTTTCGTTGAAGCTGAGGCCGCCGTAAAGGACACTGCCACTGGAAACGATCATATTTGCCGGGGTGAAGACGGCGCTGTTAACCGGTTCGTTAAAGGTGACGATAATTAGCGAATCGGGGGAGACTCCGGTGGTTCCGTTTACGGGACTGATGGAAGCGACGGCCGGCGGCTCGATATCGGTGGTGCTGAAAGTAGCCACTGCCGGCGCGGCCATGGTGTTGCCGGCGATGTCCTGCACAGCGGCGCCCACACTGATGGTATAGAGTCTGAAACTGCTCAATGCCGAAGAGGGCGTGAATACAAGGGTTTGTTGATCGCTTTGAAGCAGCCGGGCGCCTCCGACAGATGCGCTCCCGGAAATGAGCCGGACATTATTGGCATTCTGGACGGAATCCGCGGTCATGGCTTCGGAAAAGGTGATAATGATTGCGGTTTCGCGCGGTACATCGTTACTGCCGTTGGCAGGGAAGAGGGTTGTGACTTCCGGGGCCAGGTTATCAAGGATAATATTTCCCAAACCCACCAGTTCACCGCCGCTGTTGACTGTACCGCCGACCCGGGCCAATCCCGACTGGTTGTAACCTTCGACATACACGGTAAAACTTCCTAGCTTAACGGCATCGAACAGGAAATTTCCGTCCGTATTGGTGGAGGTATACTGGTTAAAATCCAGGCCTTTCAGACGCACATAGGCCTTATCCGCCGGTTCACTGCCGCCGGTGGTTAAAACGGTTCCTTCTACCCGGCCGTTTGGCTCAAAGGTCAGGTTTACCGTTACTTCCTGGCCGTCATTGGTGATTCCTCCGCTGCCTACTGCGGCTTCCCCACTTGCCGGATCCGTGGCCTTAAGGCTGAAACTCCCTATCGGGACTTCGCTAAATAAGAAAATTCCGTTCGCACCGCTGCTTACCGATGTATTCAAATAAGGCGAATTAATGTATACGGTATAACCTTCAAGGGGGATGCCGTTCTTTTCCAATGTGCCGGTGACGCTGCCGGTCCCCCTGAGAGTCAGGTTGATGTTCAGTTCCTGACCGTTATAGGTAAGGCTGCCGGAAGCTTTAGCAAAATTGACGGTTTGCTGAGGATCAACAGCTTTGATGGTAAAGTTACCCAGGGGAATCGCATTGAAGGCATACACACCGCCGGAATTGGAATCGGGCATAAAATCTTGATTGCCCATTACCAGGGTGATAGTCGCACCCGCGAAAGGGGATTGCCCGTCAGGTTGAAACACCGTTCCGGTTACTTTGCCCGTACCTTCTGCCTCAATATCTACTCGCAGTTCATGACCTTCATATTCGATTTTTCCTTCGGCTTTGCCGGTCTGGCCGATGGCCGAACCGGTGGCTTCAAGGTTAAAAGCACCGACTCCCACCTCGCCGAAGCGAAAGCTGCCGGTGGAGTCCGAGGTGGTTACCATATCGAAAGGGAATTGTCCCTGGCTGACTATTTTTACCTGGGCGCCGGCTACCGGGTCAGAATGCCGGGGGTCGTAGAAAGCGCCGAATACGGCGCCTCTTCCCTCTAAGTAGACATCAACCTCGGCAATATCCCCGTCATTAATCAGGGCGCCAACTGCTTTGCCGCGTCTGCCGGTGACCGGGTCTAAGACTTCCACCCGGAAATCGCCGGTTTTGACATTGTTGAAATGATAGCTGCCGTCCGGGCCACTCAAGAAAAAACCGAAGGGAGAACCGCTTGCGCCCCGGTATAGGACCACCTGGGCGCTGGATAGAACCTGGCTGCCGTCCGGGCTGAAGACCCGGCCTTGTACCGTGCCGGATTCCTCTAAAATGACATCCACACTCACCTCTTCGCCGTGCGTGTTGATGATACCGCCGGCCCGGCCGCCCAAAGATGTGCCGTTATCATCTAAGGCGGTAATGGAAAAACTGCCCTGGGGTATAAAATAAAAGGTAAACCGGCCGGGTTCACCGGCGTCCGATTTTTGTGTTCTGGTTTTTTTAACGGTATAGGGAAAACCGATGGTTTTTAGAGTAACCGCCGCATCGGGGACACAGGTATCATCGGGTCTCTTAACATACCCGGTTACCTGGCCTTTGCCTTTCAGGTGAAATGGCGGCAGTTCCAGGTTACCTCCGTCGCTGCTCATGGAGGAAGCGGTTCTGCCGTAATACATAGAGTCGGGGTCCGCCTCATTCCCGATTTCGGCTTCGACAGCAAAACCGCCGGGCGGGACCAAAACAAACTCGAAGCGGCCGTTTTCATCCGTAGTTAGAGGTCCCATATTCAGGTAATTGGCCTTCATAGTGACCCGGGCGCCGTGAACAGGCGAGTCGTCCGCGTAACTTAAGAGGGTTCCCCGGACCGCGCCTAAGGCAGGCATTACCACGGTAACGCTTTCCGTGGAGCCCGGTGTGGTCAACTCACCACCGTAATATACATCATTGGGGTAAAAGGGATTGGATACATGACCGCCGAAGTTCCCGGTTAAAACATTGTCAAAGCGGATATGTCCGTTCACATCTGTGGTATAGGTGCCATGGTCCATCATAAAGCCGATGTGACTACCCGGCCTAAACTCAAAGGCGGTGTAGGCAAACAGCAGTTGGGTCATTATACCGGTTTCCCCGTCGTTGGCATAGACATTGATGTCCACGCTGCCCTTACCGCGGAAGGTAACATTGCAGGTGGGGTAGTGGCCGGCAAATTGTATCGACACATCGGCTGTCGTGCCGTTATTGCCCTGTATCGCCGTAATATAATAGTGTCCTCTGGGCAAGTTTTCGAAGGCATATTGGCCGTTATCATTTGTCTCGGTCTGCTGCAGCACCCGGTAAGCGCCGTCGCTGACATAGACCATTTCATTGCTTACCACATCCGTGCCGTTGAGCTGGAAAACCGTACCGGCGATACCGCCCAGAGAGGGGTCCGGCAGGACTAAGGTAAGGTGGGTCGTTTCGTTCTCCACCGCAAGATTAACGGAACCGGATACCTGCTTATATGTAACCGGATCATAGGCATTTATTTTGTATCCCCCTACCGGCACATTCGCAAAGGAAAATTGGCCGTTATTATCGGTGTACATGTAAAAATCAGTATAGGTGACAAAGACAAGAATCCCTTCACAGGGTTGACCGTAATAGGACAATACGGTGCCGGAAATCGTTCCGGTTCCCCGCAAGATGATGGATGCATTAAATTCCTGGCCTTCATTTAAGGTAGTTTCGACCAGACCACCCGGTTTTCCGGTAGTGGGATCATAGGCCTTTACAACAATTTTGCCTGTGGGGACCGAGGCAAATTGGAAATAGCCGTTTTCGTCTGTATTGACGGCCCGCTCACCGTAACCTGTAACCAGGACGACATAGGAACCTGCCACCGGGGTGATGGCGTCGTGCTGCAATACCCGGCCTATCACACTGCCGAAGGTACCGCCAACCACCGTTATATCGATTGTCGCTAATTCACCGGGCGCCGATATCGACGCGCTGGCCGTACCATATAGGGAGCCTGAGGCGGCATGGAGATTGACCCTGCCGATGGGTACATCGGAGATCAGGTATTCACCGTTCTCATCGGCCTTGGTGGAAAAGATTTCCGATTCTCCCACGTTTTCCGCTTTTGCCCAGACAGAGGCATTGGCAACCGGTGTGCCCGCGGTTGTTATCACCCGGCCGGTCAGGTTGCCCCGGCCGCGGATGATGATATTGACTAAGTAGCGCTGCCCGTTTGACCAGAGTTTGCTCTTAACGGTTTCGATTTTTCCGCTAGCCGGGTCGAGTACTTCGATGGTAAAAGGATCATTCAGGATGCGCACATAATCGAACCGGTAATTCCCGGACGAATCGGTAACCGTATAGGAGCGGGTCCGGTCAAAACCTGTGATATCTCCCTCTTCAATCTCTAGCAATTGTACCCGGGCCCCGGTTACGGGTTGACCCTCCGCGGTCAACACCTGGCCGTAAACAATACCGCCGGGGGTCTTGATGGTGGCCTGGATGGGCATTTCGGTGGGCGAAGGATTCAATGGCCTGTCATCCCTATCTAACAGGCCGTCAACTTTGATAGTGCTTTCGACAAAAGGGGAGATGGGATTGTTAAATCCCACCAGGATAACCCGCAGCGAAGGCTGCAGGTAGGAGCCGTAGGTGGCTTTGCCCGGGATGGAAAAATTCTCCGGCACTTTGGCCGTGCCGGGATTAACCTCGCAGTTGAAAAGAAGCGCCACCGCGTGTCCGGCAGGATGAGCCGAGCAGTCCTGCACCGCCCCGATAAGCCGGAAGCCGGGTTTTTGGATAGGGTGAACTTCCCCGTCGTGTGAAACGTCGCTTATTCCATCGCCATTGAGATCGGTGGATAGGCTGAAGGTCGCAGTACCGGTTTTAACGGTAATACTTGAGCGGGAACCGGGTCGACATTCGATGCCGCTGAAGAATACCTGGATGAACCCGTCGCCGCTGTCCGCCACAAGCAGGGAAAGATCAAAGGTGCCGGATTCCCGGCCGTTCACCTCGATGGTATAACCGTTCTCATCGATGGTGCCCATCAGGGCAAAATCGACGGGACTTTCCGAATCATCCCGGAGACAGTACATTTCGCCGTAGGGAATGTCCCGGGTCAGGGAATCACCATCATAGGACAGCACATTTTGATAGAAATCCGTGATCTTTAACACGGCGGTGCGGGGGCCTTCGTTAAAAGAGAGCAGCGCGGAAGCGAAAGGATTTTTATAGCTGCAGGTTTCGGCAAAATGCTCATGAAAATCCGGGACCCCATTTCCGGTTAGATATTGATTGAATTGGAGGGCAATCTCGGCAGCAAATTTTGTGCCCTTGGTGGTTAAGCGCCGGAGAATATCGAAGGGTAAATCTTCCTGGCGGTTACCCTGCCAATCTAAGGCCAAAACTTCTACCGAATTCAATACCGGCTCGCCTAAATAGACGCGCTGACCGGCTTCCGCCAGGTCGAGAATGCGGGTGGCAACCGCGTCCCTGGTGACATAGGGCAAGTTTTCCGGTAAACCGCCGGGCGGTACGGTGGCGATACTATAAGCTTCACCCAATAATACCAGCGCCTTATTGATCATATTGGAAGGTAACGAATAGGCATAACGGGGCAGGGTAATGGTGTCGGGTGACAGGGGAATGCCCTCTTCGCCAACCCCGGTGCGGAGTACAAATGTGCCCTTCACGCTGCCATCGGCGCGAAAGGCGGAGGCCCGGACTTCCCCGGTCCGGTTTGACAGCATGTGATATTCGGCGGTCTTCGATTCGCCGGGCGCCAGGGTCTCAAAGCCGACGCTTTCATCGCTGAGGATAGAGCAGCCGATCAGGGTGTCGGCCGGCATGGACAGGGATACCAGGTTTGCCGTGACCGGTGATATATTGGTAATATTCACGTAGATATCGTACTCTTCGCCGGTGCGTACTACCGAAGGGTGGGAAAAGGTGATGGAAAACTCGGGATTGCGCACCATTACGGCTCCGCTGGCTGTGCCTTCGACTTCGACGTCACCCGAGGCAAGCCCGGAGAGGGTGCCGGTAAAGTCGATTTTCACGATGTGGGTGCCTTCCTGGAGCCCTTCGGCCAGGAATTCGGCCATGCCGCTGAAGGTGGCCATGATGATATCGAGGTCATCGGCTGTGCCTAATTTTCCGTCCGGTCCGGGACAGCGAACCGGGATGGGGGTGCCGACAATGTGGGGCGGGTTGGTCTGGGCTTCCCGCAGTTCTTCGGGTAGAATGATCTTTGCTTCTATATTCTTCAAAGTGAGGCTGCTGTCTTGAGAGGCACTGTTCGAGATGATGAACATGACGCTGAAAAACTGGTTTAAGAAGGCGATATTATTGTTGAAAACCAGGATGCCGGGAATCGTCGCGGGTGTTCCCTGACCGCCTCCTTCGCTGGGCACAATACTATCGATTTCCGGAATCACCAGGTTAAAAGGGACCATACCCCCGATACCGGGCCCTGATTTTATCATACCGAGGCCGCCTCCCGGGACGCCGGGGTTGAAAACTTCTACCACCCCCGCCCGGTTAAAGACCACCGGAAAATTGTAGGTCACTTTCCGGCTCTCAATCTGAAAGCCCACGGAAAAATTGTAACAGGTAAAACTGTCATCGGTGATGACGATACCTCTATCGCGTATCTCCTGCAGGCTTAATTGCCGGGTTTCGACACTGGTGACGATTAAATCGATCACGCTGATCTCTACCCGGTCCGGCACGGCTCTCAACAGGACGACGCCATCCCGTTCTAAGTGGATGTTCTCAAAGTAGTACCGCCCTTTCAAAGGCAGCCCGGGAATGGAAAAAGGATGATTGGGCAGGGTGGTGAGGGTAACGGCACTGCTGAGCCCGGGTCCCCGCAGCTCTCCCTTTACGATCAGCCCGGCCAGCATATCCGGAGTATCGACCGTAAATTCGGTTCTGACAATGGTGGCCGTACTGACCGGCACCTCTATCTGTTTATCTTCTTCCGGTATCGTAAGAGAGAGGCCTTTTACAATGACTTCCCCGTGGGCCAGAGTGTCCTGGGAGAAGAGCGGCGATGGCCTCATGCTAAATATATATATCAGTACAAAACACGATAATAAAAGGAGCAGTAAAGCGGTTTTACCCTTGCTGCGTGATTTTTTTCCGTTTGCGTTCATCAGACACCTCCAAAATTATTTTTTATAACACCCCTATGCGTGGGAAGATTTTTATTTCGATAGACAAAAATTTTAATTCCATATAAATTCTTTTTATTCATCTTTCCGGTTTTCGGTTTACTTTTCCTGGTCTGAGGCTTCTTTTCATTTTTCCACCTGGACTGTTACGACCGGGAATTGGCTTTCGATCTTTTTCATCTTTGCGTCTAAAACTTCAAACAACACCGGTTTTAACTCGCACTTACCGGCCGCCTTTGCCCGGCAATTTATCACCGCTAATTCACTCACTTTTCCAACAGGGTTATCTTCAAAGGCGAAGTTTAAGCGGATTTTCCCCTTACGGTTGTCATAGGTCTTAAAAAAATGACTCTTTATCTCTTTGTTTCTCAATAATTCTCCCTTTTCTATCTCTAAAACCTGGAAATGGGCCGGGTCAAATTCAATCTCGATTTTAATCACTCTCAGGTCTCTATTCCCGGATATGTTCAACCCGGCCAAAAAAGTACCGCCCTCTTTTATTTGAACCGGTAGATTAAGAGAAAATACCGGTTCTACCGGTTTTTCTTCCGGTATTTTTTTCTCTTCATCTTTTTCCGGCGGCTCTGCTTTTTCTTCCTGTAGCACCGTTTCTTTTTTGGCATTTATTTTTATCTCTTTTCCCGCGCTTTTTTCCCCTTCTTCCTTACTTACCTCTTCGTCCTCATCCGCTTCTTTTTCCTCTCGCAGCCGGAAGGGGGGAGACTCCCGCAGCCCTAGCCGGGAGCGTGTTCCAATCCATGAATAGTCCAGGTCTTCCCGGCTGATATCCGGGAAACGAACGATGCGGGGGGTAAGCGTTATCACAATATCGGTCTGCTCGATCTCATTTTTATTACCTGAAAAAATATGCTTCAACACGGGCAGATTGGAGAGAATGGGAAAACCCTGGAGCGATTTCCGCTCGGTGTCCCGCAGCAGGCCGGCCAGGATGCAGGTCTCGTTATCCCGCAGCCGGATCAGGGTATCTACCGATCGTTTGCCGATGGTGGGCGGCAGGGTGGGTGTGCCGGGATCGGTGATAAAGGTTAACTCGAATTTGGTTTCTAAGGTCACCAACCCGTCATGATGAATCCGGGGCATAATTTCGATGTTAATTCCGATATCCTCCATTTTGTAAGAGGCTACCGGTTGGTCACCAAGTTCATTTGACATACTACGCGAGACAAAGGTGGTGGTGACGATGGGTACCCTATCACCTAAGTGCACCTTTACCTTCTCTTTGTCCATGACCCGCAGCCGGGGCCGGGCCTTGATCTTTGAACGGCTGCTAAATTTGAGCAGCTTGTAGTTCAGGGAGGGCAGGCTCAGCAGAAAATCCGAGGCATCGCTGTGTTTCAGGGCGTTAACGCGGATCGTGGAAGTGCCGGCTTCCGTAAGGGGGCCGGGCGAATAATACTCGCCCACCTGGTACTGACTTAACTCGATGCCGTACTCCCGGATGGTTTTCTTATTCACTTCAATCACTTCAATCTCGATTACCACCTCCCCTTTGGGTTTATCATGAGTATGAATTATTTTCTCCACTAATTTGACTTCTTTGGGTAGGGCGGTTATAGTGAGGGAGTTCAGGGACTTGTTCATGGCAATGGTCTTTATCCCGGTCAGGCTGGATACAATCTTGCGAATCTCTTCCGGGTCGCCGTCGCTTAGGAAAAAGGTTTTCATTACTAATTCCTCATACTTCCTCCGTTTGGCAGGCGTATCGGGAATAATAATAATCCGGTCGGCATCGAGTATTTTATAGAAAAGTTTGGTCTGACTTGTGATTGTCTCAATAACCTCTAACACTGTCGTTTGCTCTAAGTTGACGGACATCTTCTTGGCTTTAAAACCTTCATCGAATAGGAAATAAACACCGCTGACACTACTCAAGGCTTTGAATATGTTTTTAAGAGACTGGTTCACCACCCTGAAATCAAAAACTTTGCCGGTTAATTCCATCTTAGAATCGATTCGTTCCGCTTCCTTTGCTTTCTCTTTTATCTTCTCGAGATCGGTCTTTTCCCGGTATTTTTTTCTGAGTTCTTCAACCTTTTTCAGGGTGACCCGTTTCTGCCGGCGGGCCTCGTTGTTTTCCGGGTTGAATTCCAAAGATTTATCGAATGCCAGCAGGGCCAGTTTAAATTCTCCATCTTTAAAAAAATTTATCCCCTTTCTGAGGTAGATATTTGACGCTGTGATTAACGCCCGGCTCAGAGCGATGCGGTATTCCACGTTATACGGCTTCTTCTCAAGGGCTCTCAAATAATAGCGGATGGCCCGGTCCCAATCCTTCTGCGTCGAAGCCTTTTCACCCTGGTTGAAGACCCGTTTGTGAACGGCACAGGATGTCAATAATAAGAGCAGCAGGGGAAAACA
>JAGLQA010000063.1 GCA_023137075.1 Candidatus Aminicenantota bacterium | reverse complement strand
TCACCCATTACTGCCGCGATACATCAACCCAATTTTTTGCCCTGGGGCGGTTTTTTTTACAAGTGGCTGAAAAGCGACATCCTGGTATTTTTGGATGATGTGCAATTTATCAGGCGCGGTTACTCCAGCCGGGTCAAAATCAAAGGACCCGAAGGAGAGCGCCGGATAACGGTTCCGGTGATAAAGAAGGGCAGGTATCATCAACGGATCGATGAAGTCGAAATCGAGGTGGGCCCGGCCTGGAAGAAAAAAATCAGCGGCAGTCTCTGCGCCTGTTACGGAAAAGCGCCTTTTTTTAAAGATTACTTCCCCGGGTTCGAGGCAATAATAGAAAAGGGTCACACCCACCTGGTAGACATGAATATCGAATTGTTGGAATGGCTGTCCCGGCAATTGGGCATCGATACCAAAACGGTACGTGCTTCACATTTGCCCGGTATAACCGGCCAATCGACACAGCGGTTGGTCTCGATCTGCCGGGCTGTGGGAGCGACAAAATACCTATCCGGTTTCGGTGGCCAAAAATACCAGGATGAAGAGGTGTTCCGGGAGAATGGTATCGAATTGGCGGTGTATGATTTTACTCCCCCGGTTTACACGCAGTTGTGGGGAAAATTTATTCCCGGTCTTTCCGTCCTCGATCTCCTCTTCAACTCCGGCCCCCGCAGCAAAGCCCTGCTCCTGAGCCGTCGGTGAGACTCCCCAATCAATCTTAAAATCTTACCCCTATCTCGAGAGAGAAGATATTAATGAAGTCCTTCAATATGCTTATTCCCTTGCTGATTGACAATTATTACAAAAAATTCTAAATTTGTGAAAATCTGGGTAATCTGTGGGCTCATTTATAGCCCGTAATAAAGGAGGAAAGATGAACGATAAATATAAAAAAGTAGTCGAAAAAAACCTGAACTACTTTAGCAAAACCCTTGATGAATTTAAAGATGAACACCTGGCAGTGGCCCAGTCCGAAATCTCCCACCTGAAACGCTTCGAAAAAATGCTGGAATTGGGCGATTTTCAGGGAAAAAGCCTGTTGGACGTGGGCTGCGGTATCGGCGGATTCTACGATTTCCTCAAAGCAAAAGGAATTCACTGCCGTTATACCGGCATCGACATCAATGAAAAAATGATCGCTAAGGCTCGGGAACGCCTTCCCGAGATAGCCGGCAACTTTCTTGTTTTCGATATAATCGAAGAAAAATTGGATGGAAATTTCGATTATGTCATCTCCGTGGGGCCGTTAAATTTGAAATTTGACCCCGGTCTGAACATGGAAATGACCATGAAGCTGATCAAAAAGATGTTTGAATTAGCTGGCATCGGTTCGGCCATATCCATGACCTCCGCCCTAACAAAAAAACCCACTGCCGGAACATTCTACTACGATCCGGCAGAGATACTCTCGGAAACATCTAAATTCTGCGCTAATGTAAGATATGACCATACCTACCTGCCCCATGATTTCACCCTCTTCTGCTATAAGAAGGATTTGTATTCATAGGATTTGCTGACTGAAACCGGAGGGTGAAGATAAAAACCGATTAATGCATTATTTCTTCATAGATTTCTTTCCAGCCCGCCCATTCCACCTCATCAAAACTGGAATTATGAACCAGTATGGTAAAGGGCATCCCGTATTTTTCCGAAATATCCCTGTAGCTTTTTATAGTTGTTAGACTATCTTCCCGGCTTAGACTCCGGTTCACCTGCAGCGTCGTATCCATCACAATCAAGGGCCTCTCTCTCAGGTTTAATTTTTTCCGGGTCAGGATGTTAAATACCGGGAATTCATTTCCCGTGCCGCAGCGGAAGCCTTCCCGGTGCGAATAACCTAAGGTCGAATCGACCTTCATGCCGGAATCCTCCCAGGTCTGCCAGGTGAAGGGAATCTCGAATCTCAAATAATGGTGCCGGCCTTCGTTGAATTTTACTGTTAATTGTTTTTCCAGGGCTTTTTTTTCCGCGGCAAAAAGTTCCGGGTTGTTATGGGTGTAATAGCCGGGATGATACCCGGTAATATGTCCCCTCTCTTTTATTTTTTTTACCTGGTCAAGTAAAAGCCGGCTGTTGACGGTATAATTCCCATCAAATTTGTACTTTCCTCTGTGGGTAAAATAGAAACGGGATTTGAGATTATGCCGTTCACTCACATCCATTAAAAAGTCGAAACAAAGGTAGGGGTTTTTTAGTGAAAGCATATAGGTTAACCGTTTGGCCGCTTTTTTAAAATCTCTACGTTTCAGGATGTCCCCGATCAGGCGCCTCAAGAAGAAAGGATAGGTGAGATAATCGACATCATGGGTGGGGAAAATCCGGAACTTACCCTCTGTAACTTTTTCTTTCATCCCTAAGAAAACCAGCAGGTTCCGCAGCATCCGGATATATTCATTTACCACCGGCCTGTGCAGGAAATTGTGCCGCACCGACAGGGATTCCCCGGGAGGAAACCGGCCGTGCATATCTCGCGCTTCGACCACATACTCCTCCCAGCGGGTCAACATGAAAAACACCGAGGCAAAAATATCGATACCGCAGACTACTTTCTTCTTTGAAACCGTTAACTCCTTCGTACCATAAATAACCGGGATATTTTCTTCCGGGGTGAATCGATTCTTTAAAAATCCGACCGGGGATGGAATATTCTTCTTATCTAAATATGATGACTCCTGCCCGCAGCCGGAAAAAAAAATATCCCGGATGATAAGGCTATTTCCATTGCTCAGGGTTATCTCATAATCCTTTTGACCGGAAATATCTATTTTGTATGGAATATTCAAAAATTCCCCAAATATAACCGACACCACGTAGACGATTTCGGGTAAAAAAGAAGGCGGTACTTTTATTCTAATCATTTTAAGCGGGCCTTGAACAGGGATTTTAGCTGGCTGAGCAGCAGCCGGATTTTTCCTTTTTTTAGGGCCTTTATAACCTGGGTTAAGATTACCCCTTCCTCTTTCGCCGGTTTCAGGTCAAAACTGCGGATCTTCGATTGCAGCAGGGAATCTTTCAGGGTTCCCACATTTTTAAACAAAACCACGATGTTGGCAAATTCACTCTCAAGGTGCATATCGGATCCATAGTATGTCCTTTTTTTATATTTTCGGGCGAGTTTCAAGGCTTTTTCATTTTCTTCCGCGCTTACCCGGGGATTGAATATTTCGATTAAGTCCACGGCTTGGGCCAGTTTATCTATCTCATCATGGCCGCGATAGGGATGGGGCAGCAGCAGGAGACCACCCTGCTTTCTCACCTCCTCTACAAAATAATCGAATCTTCTTTCGTTAATTTCAGTAGTGATAAAGGCCGCGATAACATCGCCATACTCGGTATGGTACTCGGCTGCCGTGGGCGCTTCGATTGCCAATCCCCTGTTTTCCACCTCTTTCTTAAGTTGCCTCGAACCGGCCGTGGTATCGTGATCGGTTAATAATAAAAAATTCAAATCATGCAGCAGCGCCAATTTGACAATTTTTTTGATGGAGAGAAGGGAATCGAAGGAATAGCGGGAGTGGAAATGCATGATACCTTTATACTCAGCCATTTTATCTATTACTCCTGATCTTATTTCTTATTCTTACGGCCAGTCGCTTGAACATAAACAGGAACTGGAACCAGGTCATTCTCGGATCCCTTCCGAACCACAGGTTCGACTTCACCCTCGGGTTAACACAATCTTTGATAACCGCCAAACATTTTTTCGGATTGATAAACGCGTGTTCCAGGTCGCCGTCACAAGGCCAGTGGCAACGGAAAGGAAATTTATAGTTTTCCGAATATTCGATATCTTCGCCACCGGCAATTCTAACCAGGTCTAAGGGAAAATTCACACCCGCCTCTAAGGCCAGGTCGAGAGAACCCCAGAATTTCGGGTTGATCTCCATCAGTACCGGCACACCTTCGGGATTCACCTTAAATTCAACCATGGCCACCCCGTGCCAATTCAAAGCGGATAATAATTTTTTGCCGTATTCATGAACGCTCCTGTTTTTTGCGCTCTCGGCAGCCACGCTGTAACCGCCGGAAGGGGGCATCTCCCTCAACCGGTGATGCTGGAAGGTGCTGCCGCATTTCCCCTTATTGTAGACCGCGAAAAAACCGTAACCGTCACCGGTGATATATTCCTGGATCAAAGGCAATTGTTCACCGGCGAATAAGTTATACCGCTTACACAACCTGTCATATTTTTCCAGTAAATCTGCCGGTGAATGGGCATAGGCGACAACATTGTATCCCACGTCATATTTGCCCTTGATAACACAGGGATAGGTAACCCGGTCGCTTATCCCGGGAACTTCCCCCGTATTCCGGGGGTAAAAAGAAACGGGCACCGGGATGTTTATATTTTGTGCGTATCGATAGGTTCGCTCTTTTGAGAGGCACAGGTTTAATTTGTCATCCTCCACGGAAACCATTTTCGCGGCGGTATTTTTTTCTATCTCTTTTTTCAGCGGCACTAAATGCTTGAAGGAATTCGCTCCCACCGGCATCAGTACATCGATATTATTGGAAGACAAACAGGTTAATAATTCCTCTTTAAAAGATTTTTCGGTATAGCCCGGAAGAACAATTTCCTTGTGGCAGTATTTCGATTTTGAACAAAAGGAGTTTTTTTTCCGGGCCACCACAAATATTTTATGATTTTCCCTGCCCAAACTTCTGACCGCTCCTAAGGCGTGCTTATAATCCGAATCGGTAATTAAAATATTATCCATATTGGTTTTTTATATCACATGCGACTTCTTTTTTCAATAATATTCAAGCCGGAATATCCACGGCCTCATTCGATGTTGCAGCGGGGAACCTATATTTGTTAAAAATTGTTAATTATGCTATAATCCCCTACTGCTTATGAGTATCCCAAAACATTTAGGAGGAAAAAAACATGGTAAAAAAAATAGCGACAATACTTTTAACAGCGGTGTTTATCCTGGCGTGCCAGCCGGGTAATAAAAAAAAGATCAAGGAATTTTCCCATGACTATACAGCGATTCAAGAAAAATACCGGGAAAAACTGAAAACAGCTCCCAGGTCGGATTATATGATGATTATGAATGAGAAAGTAGAAGAGCTTGAAAAACTGCTCAAAAAACATGAAAACAGCCCGGCTGTCGACGAAATCGAAATTTTGCGAGGCAAAGTCCTATTACAGATCTCGAAAGTGGACGAGGCGGAAAAAAAAATCGATACTGTTATCAAGAATAACTCAACATTTATAGATGATGCGAAGATGGTAAAAGTTCAAATCCTGTTCTTAAAACGGGATATAAACGAAGCATATCAAATCTTCAAAGAGATAGAAGCAAAAATGGAACGGGGCGAAGACCTTTTTAGCGCCTACTTATATTTCTCTCTATTTGCGGAAGATTTGCAGGTGAGAGAAGATTACTCAAATAAATTTTTAAATTCCAGCGACCTTCCCGAAGACCTGGAAACCTACAAATCGAGAATTTATTCGTCTCTTGCCGCTGTTGCTAAGGAACGGATGCAGCTCGATAAGGCAAAAGAATATTTAAACAAAGCCATCGAAATGGAAAAGGATCCCCGGACAAAACTCTCCTTTCAAGCGGAAAGGGCATCTTTAGACTTTATCGGGAAACCCGCCCCGGCAATCTCCCCGGATACCTGGATCAATTCTTCCCCTCTTGACCTGGAAAAGCTGAAAGGCAAAGTAGTGGTAATCGATTTCTGGGCAACCTGGTGCAAACCTTGCCGCATGATCATGCCCGCACTGACCGAAGCATACACGAATTATAAGGACCAGGGCCTGGTGGTTATCGGCTTAACCAAATTATACAGTTCCTACAGTGATGAATTGGGGAGCAGGGGAGAAGTGAGTAAAACCGGGGAAATCGCGTTAATCAAGGAATTCGTGACGCGCAATAAACTCGACTACCCCACAGCCATCTGCCATGAAGGAATAGAGTTTGAAAAATACAAAATCTCAGCCATACCGACCATGGTATTTATAAACAAAGAAGGCGCTGTCGCCCATATCGAAATGGGGGCAGGCAGCCCGCAAGAGATCAAACATCGAATTAAAAAACTCCTGGAGGAATAATAATGGAAAAGATACACCAGAAGGATTTTGAAGATAAATTAAAATCGAGTGAATATGTCATCATAGATTTCAGCTCCCCCGGCTGTGCTCCCTGTAAAAAAGTACCCCCATTATTAGAAGAAATAATCGCCGAACCGGGCGACCTGGACCTCTCTGCTTATGAAGTGGATATTGTCGAAGATATGTCAATCGCGCAAAAACATTTCGTCCTGGGAGTGCCGACTATTATCATTTTTAAAGAGGGGAAAGAAATCCGCAGGTTCAATTCCGTCCCTAAAAAAGAAAAAATTATAAAAGCGCTTAAATAACAGGCCGCACCTGTCGCTGCATTTGCCTTCTTCCTGTTGACCACTTTTGCCCCCTGTCTGTCCTTAAAAGAGGACATTTTCTCCCGTTTAATATATAATATGATTGGCATTAAACTTGCCTATATCTTTGCAGGAGGATAAAATGAAAAAATTATCTATCTTAATTACAGTTGTGATGCTAATAACCAGCGTCTTCCCCCTGAACGCGAGAAGGTTCAGGACACCCTATCGCGCCCAGAGCGTCAACCTGAGAATCGGTTTATTCCAGCCCAACATGAACTCCGATTTGTGGGAAGTGAATATGGAAAACCTG
>JAGLQA010000629.1 GCA_023137075.1 Candidatus Aminicenantota bacterium | reverse complement strand
GTTCCATCCGGGTCATAACTCTTAGAGGCATCAAAATTTACCCGCAGCGGCGGATTCCCCCCTTTCGGGGAATAGGTAAACACCGCAACCGGGGGTTTTTTTACCGGTTCTGCTCCGAAAGTCGGGATTAAATCTTCGCACCACCTGTCGGTTATTTTATTCCCCGGCTCTTTGCTCCAATCGACAGCGGCCAATTCGTTTTTTAATCGTATCATGAATTTAAATATTTCCGCCCTTACGAATTTCATGTCCAATTTCCTGACCTGCGGAAATTGTTCCCCGCAGTCTTTTGTTACATACCGTGTAATTTTGTTCCACCAGAAATCGAAAGGCAGGGAAATATTGGCCCCCATTTGAATCGATTTGACGATATGGGTGCATATATTCGTTATGTTTTCCTTTTCCATGCCCGGCAGGAAATATTTACATTTACGTGTTTTTCTGAGGATGGAATACCGGGTGTCCGGGAGCTGGGCCTGCCAGCCGTCGACTACGATCGGATATTCACCGATATGCAGCAAATCGTCCCTCTTCCTTCCATGCATCACCGGAAAAGTGGGCACGCTGCCCTCCATGAATCCGAAAATATCGATGCCGGTTTTTTTAATCACATACTCGACCTGGCTGGCGAACCAGGTGCCGATTCCTAAAGGGATATCGCTCAGGGAATTGATGAAACGTACCATGTGGCAGGCCCAATCTTTGGCGCCGCCGATTTTACTGTCATATAAACCCGCGTAAATTTCCCACACCAGGATTATGGCGGTATTCCGGAATTTTTTTAACGTGTCCGCCACCTCTGCCAGCAGTTGTTCCTGGCGGTATTGGGACTTCTCCTTCCAGGAGTTAAGACTTTTATAGGGTTTTTTGCCAAAAAGAAAATTCTCTGAACCGCGTTCATAAAAGGGAAACACCCCGTTTGCCGCGGAAATAGGGCCGCCGTTCTCAGCATTCCACAGGTGAGTCGCCCAGGTTCCTTTTCCTCTTTTCCTGACGCAGGTACTGAACACAAAGACAAACAGCGTGGAATTCTTTTTTTCCAAATCCGCCGCGTAATCCTGTAATTTTTTCCAGTATGCCCGGTCAAAGCCGCCCCAGTTATTATCCACACCGGCCCCGGGCCCCATTTTATAGGGATGGGAGCGGCCTTGCGACGGCAGGATCAACCACAGGTATTGATTTACGCCTATTTCCTGCAAATCCCGCAGCATTCTTCCCCGGGGAAGGTCTTGACCCAGCCCGGAACCCATAAGGGGCAATATTTCCCCCTTATACTCAAAATACCTCTTGTTTTTTTTACTAATTTTTAGTCTCATTTTTTTCTCCTTCTTTTTTTACTGTTTCATTTGACAAATGCTGAAATTTATTCTATATTGAAAACCAGTGATCCGTTCCAAAAATAATATACTATTTTCGGTGAGGGCCACTAACAGGAGTACAAAATGAGATTTACGAGAATTACCACAGATAAAAACCAGGTGGACGGGGTTCCTTGCATCCGGCATTTGAGAATCCCGGTAGCCACAGTAGTTGCAATGGTTGCGGACGGGATGAGTGTGGATGAAATTCTCGAGGCTTACCCGGATATTGACAAAGAAGATATCAAAGAGGCACTGTATTTCGCTGCCGATGCGGTAACAGAGAGACAAATTCCCCTCACCATTCCTGCATAAGTTAATGAAATTCAAATTTTTAATCGACAACGCCCTTTCTCCTGTTTTTTCAAAGCAATTGCAAAATCATGATCATGACGCCATTCATGTAAGAGATATAAAATGCATAAATGCTCCGACGAAGAGATATTTGATTTTGCCCAAAAACAAGAAAGAATTATAGTTTCAGCAGATACAGATTTCGGTACAATTATTGCTTTAAGAAATGAGCAATTCCCTTCGATTATCATTTTCCGAAGAACAAAAAATCGAAAACCAATAGAACAAGTCGCCCTTCTCATTGCCAATTTGGAACAGATCGAAGCCAGCCTTAGAAAAGGAAGCATTGTCATAATAGAGGACAACCGGATAAGAATCAGAGATTTACCCATTATGCAATAAAACTTCTCCAAACACTGGTAATTCATCATTAAAAACTCCTCTCTCTTCCTGGCGCCCTGTACCCGCTTCGACAGTGGCTGCAGCATGAATTTTTTCATCCATGTGTTAATTCGCATTGTTTACCTCCTTTTTATAGCCCAAGCCTCAAGCCCCAGCCGGTAAGGCGAACGCAAGGAGGGCACAGCACGCTGTGCGTCTACCCTAATTTCACCCTTAAATTGGCGAAATTCCTTAATTTGTGGACGCTTCCCCCTACATCAAGTCCCTATAGCCAGCCACTCAACATGCCATTTATGTTTATTGGCATTATCCGGTGTTACCGGGAAAGGATATTTAATGTAGATTCTAAGACCTCCATGTGTCTTTGAAAATGTATAACTTGCACTTGCTGCCAGGATATGATCACTCGCACTAAATACATCTACAAAATAATAAGGAATGGATTTAAAACCAGAAACAGAAACATCGACATATAAGCCCGCTGGATCATCACACTGTATCCAATTTGTGTTACCCTCCGGGGTTTTTCCACAAACAATTTTTAATTGATTCCCTGAATCATCTTTTACAGCACCTAACAAAGTACCTAGGACATGAACATCTCCGTTCACTGCCCCGCCAGTAATTGGCAAAGCGCCTACATCTGCGGCAGAATGGGTGTGGTTGTTGCCGTTGGTGACCAGCTTCTCTTTTACGTCGGCACTGAGTTTGTCCTCATTCACACTGCCGTCATTAAGTTTGTCATTGGTTACAGAGCTATCCGCAAGCTTGGTAGTAATTACATTGCCATCTTTGATTTTAGAAGAGGTTACCGAATCGGCTCCTAGTTTCAGTTCAGTGACAGAACCATCGGCAAGCTTCGGTTCTGTCACGGCATTGTCCTGAATATGTTTCGTTTTAATACCACTTCCCCTGGTTGTGTCCTGGCCCGACTTGCCGCCCGCATTTTTGATTTTTGCCGATGATATGGCCCTGTCCTGGATATGGTTTCTTTTTATCCCGGCACCTTTCTTAATATCCTGACCTGAGCTGCCGTCCGCCTTCATTATCATTCCCGAAGTAATATTAGCGACACGAGATATTCCTAAAACTTCACCACCAATCTCCGAATTTAGGGTAGACGCTTTTTTTTTGCTTAATTTTTTTTCTTTCATAATTCTTATTCCTCTTCATTATTTATTTTTTTTCTTTTACTTCCGGTTCCGGCTTTTTTATTTCCATACCAGGTTCAGGGTTTTCTTTGTTAGGACGTTTTGTCAGTTGTCGCTTTGCAGGATGTAAAGCAATAACACCCCGGTCCCGGAGCTTCTTAATCTTGCTGTTATTCCTTAGTTCCACCTCCGGTATTTCGCCTGAAGTGGCCCCCGGGTCAATGAACAGCGTTTGTCCGCTGTTGAGGCGTATTATCACCAGCCTCGTCGTCAGGTTTTCAATTTTTTCAAACATTTTTTTACCTCCTCTTTCTTAATTTTTATTTCAAGTTTAGCTGTTTAATCTTTCATTCAAACACTTTTTTAATTTCCAGGTAAGCTACCGCCTTTAAGAAGTTTTTTCCTCTTTTTGCAAAAGGTGAAAACCTCATAAAACCGGACTTTCACCAACAACTAAAACCAAAGAACATCCCGGAAGAAGAAAAATTCAGGTACTTTAAAATTTTTCTGCTCTTTTCCGGGATGAAATCTTCGGTATTTTAATTTAGTTCACTTTGCCCTCTTCTCTCTGTTGAAGTCATCATTTTTTCAACTTATAGATGGTTGTTCCGAAAAAAATTTGAACCTGTCATTCTAAACCCATCTTTAAATTCCAGAAAAAAGCCCTGCGACTTCCTCAAACCGTTTCGCCGGTTTTGAAGAATTGGGGCAGGAAAGTGGTCCAGAGCAGCAGCAGAACCGAGGCGATCCAGGGTTCGTGGATATTGAAATAAATGAAAGGACCGCCCAACGAATACACCCACACGATGAAACTGAGAGATGAAATGAAAATCTGTGAATTTTGTTTTACTTGCTGGACTTTGCGCATATAAAAGGGTGTGATAATAAACAGAAAGAGGGATACGATAAGCAATCCCCATTTTTGGTTCTCTTCACAGGGACAATCCCCTGGACGGCCAGGTATGCGGCCACCATCTCGCTGGGGATTAGTTTCAGCAATCTCCCTAAGTACTTTTCATCGGTTTTAATTTGTCTTGACATGTTTACCTCCTTTTAATTGTTTTTTTATTGCCAAATTTCGACATAATGCCTTCGCCTATCAATTTGGGTTCAAAAGAATATGAAAATGCGTTCACGAATATAACAAAGCGTTCACGAGTATAACTTTCCGTTCAAAATTACGATTTTTTGACAATCGAGACGCAAATTTAGGGAGGAACGAGGTGTGTTAGATCAACTTAACTGTACAGAGAGGGCAAAAAAATTTGCCCTCTCTGTAGTATTCTGAAACCTTATATGCTGCTTATTGTAAAAACCCCGTCACTCTTGTCTTTTAGGGTCATGCCCTTAACCTTGA
>JAGLQA010000628.1 GCA_023137075.1 Candidatus Aminicenantota bacterium | reverse complement strand
TAATGAGAGGAGCAAAAAAGCCGGGAGCTTTGACGGTTACTTCGGCTGTCAGGGGTGTATTCCGGGACAGTATCGCGACCCGTGAGGAAGCGATGTCATTGCTTACGTGAACATCTGTCTTTTTTTATTTTCTTTATTTCCTTCTAACTGGGGATGTTGGGGATAGGCGGCCTCTTCAAGTAGATAGTTGACCCGCTCAACCAATTGTGCATAGGTGATTTTATAATTGGCGGCCACTATAGCATTGATAGCAAAATAGGTCATCGCACCGTGATATTTCCCTTCAATCAATGCATCATAGGAATATTCCGAATCTTTACAGCCGCTGAGCAATATTTCTTTCATCTTCGACTCCGGGTATTTTCCTTCTTTCCCGGTTCTTGCTTTCCAGGGATTATACAGGATATTTTCTCCTCGTAGTGCCGGGTTGAGAAAGCGTACCCGCCGGTGGTCCGGAGTTCTGAATCCCGGTATAATGTCCCCGATGGCGGCACGGGTCACTGTGCCGGAGTGACAGGAATCGGAGATTACAGTCATATGTACGCCTTCCGGGAGATTAAGAAACAATTCGCGCAATTCATCGTCGGTAACCAGGTTCTCCGCAACGTCATAGGGACACAACGCCTCATCATACCGTTCTTCATCCCCACTGGTATCCGCGATATAGGTGCCGTGAGAAGAATTGGTAAAAACCAATACGTCACCCGCTCCGGAACCGGATAACAGGGTTTTCAGACCATCCATTATGTTCTTTTTGGTTGCGTCCGAATCGGTAATCAGTTTCACATCGGAACTCGGAAAATCGAAATGTTTCCGGAGTAGTTCGGCCCAGTCATAGGCATCATTCACACAACCGTTTAAATCGCTGCCTTCATAGGGATAATCGTTGATCCCCACACAAAACGCTTTTTGTACCATTTATATCCTCCTTCTTTTACGTTGTACCCTATCCATTTTTTCTTTATTAAGAGCTTTATATAGCATAAATCTATTCCTTTGTCTACCCCGTAATTTCCCTTAAAATTCCCATCAAAATCATCATCCATGCTATACCTCTATTTTTGGAAAAATTGGGCAGGGGCAAGCCCTGCCCCTACAAAATATTTAACTTTAATGAATTGCTGTAGGGGCGTGCCCTTGCGGCCGCCCAGAAAATTTTTTAATGGGTGAGTCTCTGTCATTTTATGCTTTGATCAGGCCCTTTTTGTATAGTACTCTGGCACCGAAGATGGAGATAAATACACCTAGGGGAACCGCGATGGCCGTATTTAGATTCGCGATGGAGAAAAGTATCCCGAAAACCAGGGGTATGACCGCCAGCCTGTAATTCTTTAAAATAAAATAGGCGCCTAAGGAACCGAATAGAGCCGGTAGTATTTGATCAAAGGCAGGTTTGAGAAGGGGGTTCTGCAGGCAGCCGGACAGGGGCACTAACAGGAGAACGCCCGCTACTAATATGAGTTCGCACACAATAACCGAGCCGGCCATGGCGATGGTGGATATAATGTCCCCCTCTTTTGTGGAGGGTTTGACTTCCGCGGCTTCCATGGCGATGGCAGCGCAGGGTACCTTCAGGTTGGCGATATTTCCCGTGGTATAGGAAATATAGAGTCCGCTGGCTCCTAAGATGGGGTAAAAGGAGAGTATCTCGGCAATGGAGAGCGGTATCATGAAAGAGGAAACCGTGATAATGCCGGAGATTAGGGGGCCGATAGGCGGCATGATGCCGAACACGACCGCTGCCATCAGCGGGATGCTCAAAGCAAGAATAATGCAGGTCAGGATGGTGGCGCGCCCGATGCGGTGAACCTGGCGGTCAAAGATTTCATCCGCTGTTAAGTTTGATGGATTTTTGCCCATAACAGCCTCCTTTTATGAAAGAATCCCGGCAAATATCACCGCGCTAACCATTGCTCCCACCATACTGATCGGCAGCGCGAATTCTCTTAACCATTTGATTTTGAATTTTTCGATCAGCAGCGCGCAGCCGGTCATCAGCACGGCGCCCGATATGACGGTTATTAGCGGCAGGCCACCGGCGGTAACCGGGCGGGCCAGGAAAACGCATATTACGCCGAAAAAAGCGGCGCCGGTTATGATTTTCATCCAGTCGGGGTCCCTGTTTTCGATTTTTTTATACTGTTTTTTTATTCTCTTGAGAAAGAAAAACACCAAAAGTCCCGACCACATGGCCCCGATGGTCATTACCCACACCGAGTTGGCGAAGACCAGTTCCGTGTAACCTGTTCCGCCCAGGCTTTCCACCCCCATGGATTCGGCGCCGATGCCTGCGCCCAGGAGTTCATAGGGCGCCGAACCGATAACCGACAGGCGGATCCAGGGGAAGGGTACGCCTAAGACGGCCGACATCGCGACCAGGCTGATTACGATGGGAATAGAGGGGATAATGGCCGAGACCATACCGGCCCGCAGTCCCTTCAGCATTCGTTTGTTGTCTAAGCCGATTCGTTTGCCCTCCTTCCAGGCCAGGCGGGTAAAGAGAACCGCCTGGATCATAATAACCAGTAAGATGACGGCGCCCCAGAGATAAAAATAGCCGGAATTGGCAATCTCAAGATATTCGTTCATTGTTTCCTCCTATTGTCTGTTTTAACTGTGGCGTTACCCGGAAACGTCCAAATATTATGGCAATCATATGATAAATTTAATACTATCAGAAAGAAATTCCCCTGTCAATCAGGTATTTTATAACTATTCAGTTTTTTTGGAAGCGAGCAGCAGTTCATGATTGAGCGAGCCTCAGGGAGGGAATCTGCAGCAGCTGATTTGATTGTGAATCGAGATAAAATATGCTACACTCGTGCTTTATCCGAATCTGTGAGGAACGACCATGCCGGAACTGCCCGAAGTTGAGACCATCGTTAGAGAATTGCGGCCTGTATTGCCAGGGAAAACCTTTCAAAAAATCGACATTTACTGGCAGCGCAGCGTGAAAGGAGACGCGGAACAATTTGTAGAAGAATTGACTAACAGCACTGTCGGTGACGTTTTTCGCCGGGGTAAATACACTTGTTTCGCCTTAACGGATGGCCGGCACCTGACCATCCACCTGGGGATGAGCGGCAGACTGATCTATTCTCCCGATGAAAAAGAAAACAAATACCTGCGGGCCCGGTTTACCTTTTGCGAAGATCGTCTCCTGCATTTTAGCGACATGCGCAAATTCGGCAGGATGCAGCTCTGGCAGGCGAACCAATCTCTGCTGCCGGACTTAGGCCCCGAACCCTTTGAAACCGAAAGGGTATTGCACCTTTTATCGGAAACGAAATCCACCCGGGCGATCAAAACCCTGCTCTTAGACCAGCGCTTCCTGGCCGGTGTGGGCAACATCTATGCCGACGAAGCTCTCTTTGCAGCGGGTATCCACCCGCGAACCCCGGCAAACAAAGTGCCGAAGAATAGACTCCGCCGCTTGAGCCTTGAACTTCCGCAAATTCTAAAAAAAGCCATTGCTAACAAGGGCACTACCCTGTCCGATTACCGCACCCCGGAGAGCAGCAGCGGCAGTAACCAGTTTTATTTAAAGGTCTATGGCCGCGAAAACCAACCCTGCCCAACCTGCAGCACCCTTATCAAACAGATAAGGATCAATGCCCGCAGTTCCCACTTCTGCCCCCGCTGCCAGCCTCCGCCGGCCAACTTTCTACTAATACCTTATAAAAGTTAGCTAGAAAAACAAACTTTTTCTTCAACCCTGTCGGGAATGAATTTACAGTCCCCTCATGGGTTGCGGGTGCCACCCGCTTTTTGTAAAAAGTCGGACAAAAACTTTTCATAAAGGCCCTTCGGGCCATCTCGATACAAATTAGGGATTTTTTTTAATTACCTGTCATTAAAAAATCAATAAAATGACGCCCATGATGTCGGAATTTATGAGGAACACAAAAGAATTCTATGCAATCATTGGTATCTACACCTCAGAGGCAAATTCATGTAGGAAAGGGTAAAACATATCAGCCCGGTCGATCATGATCCAATGAAAGGCACCGGGGAATTTTTTTGACTTCAGCCCATTTTTTTCTATAAATTTCAGAGTGAGGGAATCTGATTTTATACTCTCTTTGCCGTAACAAAATATCTTTTTTATTGGGAGGGTGCAATAGGTTTCGCCGATCTCACTTTCAAATTCACCTTTGAGTTTTGTGTTTTGTTCCACCAACTCCTGAGCATTTTCTAAAAAGGCTTTTGGTCGACAGAATTGCAGTGAAGCATAGTATCTGCGGCAGGAATCATATCTCTTACCCCCATCTTTTAGAACTTGCCAAAGCATGAAATCTTCCTTAAACCAGCGTTCAAAATCTCCATCTTTTTCGGCTTCATCCGCTTGTCCGGAGATGAACATTTCGGCCTGGGTAAGGTCACCTTCAATATTCACAAAAGCCTTGATCCGGCTTCCTTTATCTTCCGCACACAATTGTGTGCACAAATCTCCGCCTAAAGAATGGCCGATTACAATGACATATCCGTTAGATTTGTCCAATATTAATCTTTGCAGTTTTCTTACCTGAGATTTGTAGCTGTAATCACCGTTTGCCGCTGCCGAACTCCTTCCGTAACCCACCAGGTCGGGTATCATCACGTTATATTTATCAAATTCCGGATACTGGAACACTTCCTTGAAACACAAACCGGACTCTCCCAATCCGTGCACGAACAACAAGGTCGTTTTCCCCGGTTTGATTTTATTATGCCTGAAAAACATGTATTCTCCCTTTCCTTCCAACTGAAAGATCGAATCTTGCATATTGCCTCCTTTTCTTAGAAATTTTATTAAATCATAAAATGAAAGTCAACTAAAAAATCATCTAAAAAAGAAACTTTTATTTCAATTAGATATAGATCGTCATGGCAGTAAAAATAGTTGATTGGTTTTTATCGGCCAATCTTTTATAAGTTTAACTTGAATCAAAATATTCTATAAAAGTGGAAAAAATAAAAAAAAGTAAAAAAAACTCTTGACATTCTTTTTCGAAAAATATAAAAAGATAGTTGGATTAATAAAAGAGCGATTTTATATGTTTACAATAAATATTTTTGGTAAGGTGAGTCGTGTATGAATTAAAAATTGTACAAACCGAATTATAAGGAAAAAATAAAAGATGGTGAATCGAAGGAGACGAAAAAAAACAAATCCCTTTTTGCAAAATATAATTTCAAAAATTTATGACGTAGGCCATAAATGGAAATCTGACCTATGGCTTCTCAAATGGGTGGCATTTGTTTTTGTTGTTATTGACTTTCATTGGCTGAACGGACACCCTTTCATTCAATTTGATGTAATAATCATATCTGAATTCTTGTTTTTTATTTACGTCGTTTTGTTCACGATTTTTTTTAGGAAACGGTTATCTTCGAAGATTCAGATTTTTAACCTTTTAACCGATTTTCTAGTATTTACATCATTTCAGGTCTTATCGCTGTCGATATTTGCCTCCAATTCAAGAGTATATGTGTTGTTTTTCATACTTGTAATATATTGTAGTTACTGGTTCAAAAGAGCTTTCACACTAATTGTTGTGTCATTGATATCGTCCGTATATGTTTTGTTGAATTATCTCATCCTACTCCCTAATCTTGAAAAATTATTTAGAATCTCAGAATTATTCAGAACATCCGGCTTCTTAGTTGCCGCTTTTTTTTTCATAGCTTTGATTATAGTCCTTTTAAAATATCTAATGAGCGTGGATTACGAATTAAAGAAACGTGCCGAAAAATTAGAACAGGAAAAGGAATATACCCGAAGTTTGCTTAAAGGTAAAATGGATGGCTATATAGCGGTTGATGAATATGGGGAAATCACTGAAGTGAATGAGTCGGCCTGGAAATTATTGGGATACAATAAAGAAGAGATTTATAAAAAAAATGTAAAAGAAATTTATGCTTCGGATGAGGCATCGCGGATTATGAAAAAACTCAGGAAAAGCCCGGATGGTTCCATTGACAATATTGAAACCCGTCTGCAAAGTAAAGGAAATGAAGACGTTCCAATCCTTTTATCAGCTTCTTTTTTATGGGATAGAGGACTAAATTTAAAAGAAGCTTTGAAAAAAGGGGACAGGTTCCCCAACATAGGGTATTTTCGATATATACGTGCTGAGGAGATATTTCATAATATCTCCAGCAGAATAACTTCTATTGCAAATGAAAAAGAACTACTGGATAAAACTGCGAAAATCGTTGTAGAAACAATAAAAGCGGAATCTTGCAGCATTTTTATTTACAATGAGTCTAGCGGATTGCTTGAGGTAATCAGCAGTTTCGGAATTCCCCAAAAAATAAAAGGTGAGAGAGGAATTGAGACATATGCGGAAAACGATGGTATGACAGGAGCAGTTTTCGGATCCGGTAAGACTTTGAACATCTCAAATTTGGATTTGAAATACAAAATCCCCAAAAGACCCCATATCAAATGGAACTATGTTAGAAAGATTGCCAAACATTCAAGGTATGGTGAACTTAAACATTTTTTGGGAACACCACTGCATATTCAGGGTGAAGTTTACGGTGTTATCAGGGTGCTTAATAAATATAGTAGTGACAGGGATTTGGATAAAGGGGGATTTCCAGTTCGAGATAAATGGAAGTTAGAAGATATTTCTACACAGGTATCAAAATTACTGGAAGGAGTAAGAAATAGGGAACGTTTTGAAGCGATCTCAAGAGTAGGAATGGAACTAAATGAAAAGATTGATTTGCCTCTTGCCCAGTTACTCAACACCATCGTCGAACAGGTTGTAACGGGAATGAGATATAAAGCTTGTAGTCTAAGGTTGTTAGAAGAGAATGATAAATTAACGATTAAAGCGTGCTGTGGAATTAATAAGAAATATATTGACAACAAAAATTATACTCTAAGAATTGGGGAGGGTATCCCAGGAAAAGTGGCTCTTACCGGTAAGAGGAAAATATTTGAAAACCTGGGCAAAGTAAAGGAAAGTTTATTAAAACAATTTTCTGAAAATGAGGAGTTGAAATCCATGTTATCGATCCCCCTGAAATACCGAGACAGAGTGATAGGAGTAATAAATTGTTATAGCCGCCGGATACATAAATTCATGGATCAGGAAATACAAACCCTGGAGATATTTGCCTCTTACGCCTCGGTTGCAATCCGGAATAAAAAACGAATGGATGAATTATTGAAACTGAATGAGGTTGGTGGGGAATTAATAAAACCTTTTGAACTAACAAAATTATACGATCTTATATTGCAGCGTGCCCGGTCGATATCCGGTGCAGACCGTGTTTGCTTAAAAAAATATGATGAACGTACCGGTAAGATTACGACTCTTAAATCTTTAAATTGTGAATGGCATAAAAAAATAAAAGACTATGACCAGAAGTTAGGGGAGAATTTCATAAGTGAAGCTATTAAAGAGAGACAGCCGAAAATTATTCAAAGTTATGATATTAGCCAGGAAAAGCTTGATAGAGTTCCATATAAAGAGTTATTTAAGGACACTAAATCGTGTATAATCGTTCCGATCAAAATTCACAATAGGGTATTCAACGTACTCTGTTTTGAAAGCAAAAAGAACAATTTTTTTTCAGAAGACGACTTATTAATTCTAAAATCTTTCTCTACACAAGCCTCTATCGCCTTGAGGAATGCCAACTTTATTAAAAAATTACAGGATGTTGGGGAGACTTTTAAAAAAATATCGGAACTTGATGTTGATATTGATGTTTTGCTAAAAAAGATTGTAGAGATTGCAGCAAAAGTCCTGGAAACAGATATTCTCATTTTGTTTCGGTACAATAAAAAGCAAGATAAAATTATCTGGCCTCCGATTTATACCGGTGATAAAATTAATTTTCCGGATCTATTAATATCAGAAGAAATTTCTTCCGATACGCCGTTATTTTTTATCAGGGGAGATAACTCACATTATTCAGCCAATGCGCAGATAGATGTTATCTTGACAAAGAGGACTAAAAAAGATGGGAAGCACTATCCGGAACGGTTTGTAATTCGAGAACAGATTGTGTCATCTGCCGGAATTTTACTTAAGGTAGGTCAGGAAAAGATCGGGATTATGTTCATAAACTACAGAACAGCCCATGAATTTGATTCTGATGAACGACAAATCATTGAAATTCTTGCTTCCTATATTGCTATCGCTATTCAGAATGTTATACATTTTAACGAAAAACAAACAGCCAATACCATGCAAACGATTGGAAGGGTGGCGTCTAATTTTGCCCATAAAATAAAAAATGATCTGGGTTCTATTAATTTATATACAGGCGACCTTATTGATCAAGTAAAACCTGGAATGCCTCAATATTTACCTGTAACCCATATTAAAGAAAAAATTTTAAAAATCACTGAGGATGTCAACTCTCTACTAAATACAACCAAATTAAATGTGAATATAAAAAAAATTGTTGATGTTAAACGTATTATCGATGATTTGAAATCTGAAATTTCGTCAGATTTAAAAAACAAAAAGATAGCATTTGATATAGAAATATCTCCTAACCTTCCTGAAATAAATATCGATGCCACCCAGATAAAAATGGCATTACTTAATCTGGCTCAAAACTCAATGGATGCGATGCCGAGAGGGGGCAAAATTTCTCTTTCAATTACGAAAGTAAATAATAATCTTTTATTCAAATGGACGGATTCAGGAGCAGGTATCTCTCCGAATGATTCCTACAAAATTTTTGATATTTTTTGGACAACAAAGGGCAAAGGTTTTGGATTGGGTTTATTCCATGCAAACGCCATCATAGAAGAGCATGGGGGTTCAATCTCATTAGATTCAAACTATAAAAAGGGCTCTCGATTTCTCATTATGCTTCCATTGAAGTGATAATTATGATATTATATTTAAAGGAGAAAGCAATGCTAAATCATAGTGGTGAATTTGGTTGCAGCGTAAGATAGGGAAAAGATGAAGAGGTGAAAATGAAAAATGGAAAAATCCTTTTGATCGATGATAACGATGATCATCGAGACGCTGTTCATTATTTATTAAAAAATCAAAATTATACTGTTTTGAGTGACCGTAAAGGTAAAGACGCCTTAAAACGTTTAATGGAGCATGACGACATTCGTGTACT
>JAGLQA010000627.1 GCA_023137075.1 Candidatus Aminicenantota bacterium | reverse complement strand
CTTTCTCGTTTGCCCAGGTCTTCGGATGAAGGGAATCGAAGTGGACAATTTGAAATAAAACGAAAATCAGCAAAAGGCCCAAGGAAAGTAACGCCCCTTTGCCTTTAAGAAGGCCGCTGCTTATCCCTGTTTTTTCTTCTGCGAATGATGAGATAATCCAGAAAAGCAGCAAACATTCGGGGAACCAAAAGAAAAAGTTGAAGAATATAGCCGTTAATAGGGAAAAAAGTAGTAACGTATAGATCTTCTTCCTTTTTTGTTTTAATAAAAGGACCAGGAAAAAAATAAAAACCAGCAGGCCGATGAGTCCGGTTTCGTCTAAAATTAATAAGTATTGGTTCAGTGGCAAATCTTCCCAGTATTTTTCTCCTAAAAAACGATATTTTAAGAAAAAAAGAAAATTCCCACTTCCCACACCTGTCAACGGATAGTTTTTTATAATGGGAATACTCCGCTGCATCATTTCAATCCGGCCGTTTGTTACTTTATCTAAGGCCGTTATGAAGTCCGTGGAGCTGCCGGCTTTTTGCACATTGGCTGCCATGGCCACTATCCGTTTTTTCAAAGTGCCGCCAAAAATAATTATAAACAGCGCGATTATTAATATAGAAATCAGTTTGTAACGGAGTTTGATTTTTTTTGTGAAGAATAAAAAAGCGGCGGCAAATAGGACAAAGAGAAACGCGGTGCGGCAGCCGGAGAGAATTATACCCAATAGGGTGATTAATAATCCGGGAACGAGATAAAGGGATTCTTTGATTAATTTATTTTTCGGGTGGACGTTTTTATCGTTTATTGGCGGTTGTTTCGTAAAGTAGTTTACCAATGAGAGTACTAAGTAGAAAAAAATGGCGCCGGAAAAAAAACCAAAGGCATTAAAATCGGAAAATCCTCCGTTATACTGGTCGAGCTTCTCTCCCCACCAGCGGATCGCCATAAAGCCGGGATCGATCAACTTTTGATATATAGCGACCGCAAAGGAAACGGTATAACCATAGACCAGTGCCTTAAAAACTTTCCTTTCGTCTAAAAGATTCATTTTAATCAATATCAGGATGTATGGGGCGGTGGAAAAGAGGAACAGGGCAACTACCGGAAAAATAGAAGCAAAGGAAACCAGTTCCCCGGTTGGGGTTACCGGCGTGTCTTTCCAGAAGGCCAGCGAGGGTAGAGTGATATTAGACCAGCGCAATAATAAGAAAAGGGCGGAAATCCAAAGAAGGGCTAAAAAGAGGAGATACGGACCTGCCCATTTAAAATTAAAAGTAAGTGGTAAACCTTCGCTTAAGGCAGCGTCTTGATGAGTTGCGGTCCTCGGTTCCGGCGAAAATTTGCGTTTAAAGAATTGGGCCGAAATGATGATTCCGGAGAGGTAGAATATGGCGATTGCCATGTAGTTGAAGGGATAGCCGTTAAAGAAAAAATCCGGTAATGCATTTATGATGGGGAGGAGGAAAAAAAAGAGATAAAGGGATTTTTTCGCATGCATCCGGTAAGAGATCAAGCCCAAAATAAAAAAAAGTAGGGGCAAGGGAAAAAATTTCAGGTTGATTACTATTTTATAGACTGCCAGCAGAAAAGAAAAAAGAAAAAAAAACAAAAACCCGTATTTTTTTAGAATACTCATTTTAAATTTGCCTCCGGGGGTGAAGCGCGCCCCCTTTTCGGAGTGCACACGCCGTGTGCTTAATAGGCTCCTCTGCCTAACAAGACGGCCGGGATAGTCTCGAACAGGATTTCCAGGTCAAGGAAAACCGATTGGTGTTCGACATAGTAGAGATCTAAATAGAGCATGTCCTCGAAGGGTAAATCCGATCTGCCGGAAATCTGCCATAGGCCGGTAATGCCCGGCTTTGCGTCTCCCCGCTTTTTGTACCAGTCTGGATTCGTGCTCATGCCTTCTTCATAAATTTTAGAAAAATCCTTAACCGGTAGGGGCCGGGGCCCGACGATGGACATGTCCCCTTTCAGCACATTGATGAACTGGGGCAGTTCGTCGAGACTAAGTTTCCGGATAAACCTGCCGAAGGGTGTTATCCTGGGATCCTTTCTCATTTTAAACAGTGCACCGTCCGCCTCGTTTGTCTCGAATAATTTTTCTTTCAATAAATCCGCATCCCGGTACATGGAGCGGAATTTGATAAATTCAAACTCTGTGCCGCCCTGGTACAGCGATCGTTTCTGCTTAAAAAAAACAGGCCCTTTTGATGTGAGTTTAATCAGGACAGCAACAATGATTCCCACCGGTAATAAAACCGGGCTAATCAGGGCCACGAAAAAAAGATCGAAGATTCGTTTGGCAGCGGTATTGAGTGCCCGTAAATTTTCGCGCCATTTTTCAACTACTAAGGATGCCCCGGAAACATCCCGTATCCTGGAATTGTTCAGCACATTACTGACCCGGGAAGATATCATTTTCAAACGGATACCGCGGTTTTTACAGGTTTCATATACCGATGCGTATTTGCCCATCTCCATGGTACCGGATGTGATAAAAACCATATCGGGACGATATTCTTCGATAACCTTATCAAATTGGGACAATTCACCGATAATGTTGTTTTTTAGTTTCTCGTATATACTGTTTCTTTCGCGGCTGTCTTCCTGGATATAACCGCTTACCTGGAAAAAGCCGTCGAATTGAGAGGATAATTGTTGAAAAAATTGGTAAGTCCACCTGCCGGTGCCGATGACGATGGTTTTTAAACCGATTAACCTTCTATTTATCAGGTTGCTCTGCACTTTCTTAAACAGGGCATGGGCCAGTTCTAAGAGAAGATAGAAAAGGAAAAAGGTAATCAGGATAATGGCCCGGGAATAAAATTGCCCTCTTTTAATGATATATAGAAAGGCCATGGTCGATATAGCCAGGTATATCACCAGGCGTTTATAGCTGAAACGCAGTTCTTTCAACGAGAGATTGTAGCGGGAGCGGTAAAGGCCCAGCCCTAAGCCGAAAACGAAAAACATACCGTTAAAAAAAACTAATGGTTTGGTATAATCTGCGTAAAGATAGAGGCTGCCGGCGCGGATCAAAATAGCGATAGCAAAAGAGGTGTTTAATAAAAAAAGATCAATAAGCAGGGATATAAGAGGTGACAGCCAGCGCCAGTTTGCTTTTAAAACCCCCTTTTTTTTTACCTCTAACTCTGCCATGAAATTATTTTTTTATTTCATTCTTAAAATAATGGATCGTTTTTTTTAGACCTTCTTCTAAAGATACCCGGGGCTGCCAATTTAATATTTTCTTTGCCCGGGATATGTCGGGCCTGCGCCGCACCGGGTCATCTTCAGGCAAGGGGTGGAAAATGATTTTGGATTTAGAGCCGGTCAACTCTAAAATTTTTTCCGCTATTTCGATTATCTTTATCTCTACCGGGTTGCCAAGATTGACCGGGCCGATGAACTCCTCCTGCTCCATCATTTTTAAAGCGCCTTCGACTAAGTCGGACACATAGCAGAAAGAACGGGTTTGTTCTCCCTTCCCATAGATAGTAAGCGGCTTTCCTTTGAGTGCCTGGATAATAAAATTACTGACCACCCGGCCGTCATTCATGGCCATTCGCGGCCCGTAGGTGTTAAAAATACGAATGATACGGATGTCTACATTATTTTGCTGGTGATAATTAACCATCAACGATTCGGCTACCCGCTTGCCCTCGTCGTAGCAAGACCTGGGGCCAATCGGGTTCACCCGGCCCCAATACTCTTCCTTTTGCGGATGCTCTTCCGGGTCCCCGTAAACTTCCGAAGTGGAAGCTTGCAGGATGCGTGCTTTTACCCGCTTTGCCAGGCCTAGCATATTGATGGTGCCGATTACGGAAGTCTTAATCGTCTTAACGGGATTATATTGGTAGTGGACCGGGGAAGCGGGGCAGGCCAGGTTGTAGATTTGCTCGGCTTCGAGTAATATCGGTTCAACAATGTCGTGGCGGATCATTTCGAAATGGTTGTTGTCAAATAAATGCCGGATATTGTTTTTATTCCCGGTAAAAAAATTATCCAACCCTATTACATCATAGCCCTTTGCAAGCAGTCGGTCACATAGGTGGGAGCCTAAAAAACCGGCGGCCCCGGTTACCAGAGTATTCATCGTTTTACCTCATCATAAAAGCTTATTTATATTTCTTTGTACATGTTGTTATACCATGAATTTCATATTATTATCAACAGGAAAATTTAATAACCATACCCGCAGACGTGTCGCAACTATTCAAAAACGGCAGGGTTTAAGTCTCGAAAGAGTTGGACATATTGGTCTGTAACTTTTTCCCAGGTATAATTATCCTTAATACGCTCCCGCGACTTTTCCCTGAAATCTTTCATCAGACCGGGATTTTCCTCTACCTCCCGGATAAGTCCTTTAATATCCCCCGGAGTTTTGGAAAAAAACATGCCGTATGTTCCGTTTTTCAAAACTTCCCGGCTGAACACCGTGTCAAGAGCCAGGATACCGCATCCGTAGGCCAGCGCCTTTAGCAAAGTGGGATTTGTACCGCCGAATTCATGGCCGTGGAAATAAGCAAAACAATTATGGTAAAGTTCCGCCAGTTCATCCTGATCGGTCACGTAACCGGTGAACACTAACCTGGGGTCCAGTGTGTTTTTGATCCGCTGCGTGTAATCGTCCCGGTAAGGCACATCCCCGACAATGACTAATTTTTTATTGGTTGAAGATTCGATAAATTCACGAACGATGATGTCCGCGTTGTTATCGGGGATGAGCCGGCCCACAACCAGGTAGTAGTCATCTCTCTTAAGTCCCCATTTTTCGATCAAGGCTGGATGTTTTGAATAGCGGATATTGGCGCCATAGGCGATAACCGTTGAATCACGACTAAACTCTTCCCGGTATATGCGCTGCATCTCGAAGGAATCGTTCACAATCACATCGTACAATTTCGTGGCCAGTTTTGCGGCAGTATGGAAATATTTGGCGCCCAGGCCCTTCCATTTGGGGCGGAGCCACTCTAAGCCATCCATGTTTATGGCTGTTTTTTTCCTGAAAATCCTGGTAAACAAACCGAAGGGACCATTAGCAGGATTGACAACCAGGATGATGTCGAAAGGGCGGAAACAGGCATGTAGGACCGCTTGAAAAGAGTGAAGGAATTGGCTCAGGGTTTTTTTCTCGATGGTTCTGATGTAGACTAAGTCGATTCCGTTGACCTGTTTGGGATAGGTTTTAAAGAGATTTTTGTGGCAATAAATCGTGACGGCAAAATC
>JAGLQA010000626.1 GCA_023137075.1 Candidatus Aminicenantota bacterium | reverse complement strand
CCTTGACAATCATTTTAAAGTATGATAGAAAAAGCGGATATGAAAAAAAGAATTTTTTTTCTTTTTCTGATTTTTTTTGCCCTAACCGTAATTTTTATCGATTTTTTTCATACTGAAAACACGATAGAGCCTGATGAGACGTCTTGTCCGGCATGTATGTTTAAAAGCTCCTTCTCATCGACCCAAGAAATATTTCACGCAATCTTAGTATATATTATTGTCCTTTTATTTATTTTAAGCAATAGCATTGATGAATTTATCTTAAAATGGTTCAATACATCTATCAAAAACAAATCCCCTCCTAAAATATATAATACTTCAGCGTATAATTAAATTATTGGAAATTTCTTATTCATGATGAATTAGTGAAAAGCTGCAGTATTTATAATTAAACAGAAAATTCAAGAATATTTTAGGAGAAAAGCCATGATAAATATTAATAAATATATAAAAATAATAGTTGTTTCTTTTTTACTGGTTGGATGTAGTTCGCTCTTTGCTCAGTCGAAACAAGATACTGAAGTCGATAAGGGAAGTTATAGGAAAATAATAAAAGGAGTTGTTGTGGATGAGGATGGCAATTGGGTCAAGGATGCAGATGTCATAATACCTGAAAAAAATATTGTTACCAAAACCAACAAAACGGGCAATTTCGTTTTTGAAATTAGTGGCGGGGGCGCGATACATGTTGAAGTATATAAAAAAGGATATTTACCTGCATCCACAAAAATAATAAAAATAGCTAAAAGGGACAATATAAAAGTATCTAAATTTGTATTGAGCAAATCTTTTTTAGAGGAAATAGTAGTAACGGGTACAGCGACCCCAAAACTCTACCGGGAAGCCCCTGTAAAAACCTTCATAGCTTCCAAAAAAGACATTGAAAAAAAGGGCGCTCAAAACCTGGCGGATTCATTAGAAATTGTTACCGGAGTAAGGGTGGAAAATAATTGCCAAAATTGCAACTTCACACAGGTTCGAATCAATGGAATGGAAGGAAAATATTGCCAGGTTTTAATCAATGGGATGCCGGTGGTTTCCGCCCTGGCTGGTGTTTATGCTCTTGAACAGATTCCGGCCAATATGATAGAGAAATTCGAAGTAGTAAAAGGCGGTGGTTCATCATTATATGGCGGAAATGCAGTTGGCGGAGTTGTGAATGTAATGCTCAGAGAGGCGACTAAATCCGGCATCAAATTCTCGATTAGCCGGGAAATGATAAAAAACAAGCCAAACACTAACTTGAACTTAAATTACGATTATATCGCCCCCAATCCCAATACAAAGGCCAGCTTATTTTCAAATTTTCAACGAAGAGAACCGGTGGATTATGACGGCGACGGTTTTTCGGATTTAGGTGAATTGTCGCTATTGAGTGTGGGGTCAAATTTCAGTCATTTTTTCAACAAGGTCAATGGAGATCTGAAATTAAGCTTTTCTGTTATTTCGGAAGAGAGAAGAGGTGGAAATAAATTTGATCTTCCTGAGCATTATGCCGATATTGCCGAATCGATAAGAACCAAACGCCTTGATTTTTTCGCACGATGGGAACAAACGTTTTCAAAAGTTTCTATTTTAAAAGTTAACAGTTCATTTTCTTACACCAAAAGAAAATCCTATTATGGCTCCGGACAGGATCCGAATGCTTATGGAGACACTGAGAATCCTGTTTTTTATGGAGAATTACAATATTATAACTTCTCCTTAACCAACCACTCTGTTATTGCGGGATTGAGTTTTAAGTCCGACGAAATCAATGATTTTGCACCGGCTTATGATCGCATCATCGATGAGACATATAGGAATTTCGGATTTTATCTCCAGGATGAGATAAACTTTGGCCAAAAATTGAAATTACTCTTTGGAGTAAGAGGAGACAGGCATTCGGAAATAGAGAATATCATATTTAGTCCAAGAGTAAGTATTAGTTTTACGGGTTTAAAGGATTTTACCTTAAGGTTCACATATTCAACTGGTTTTCGTGCTCCACAGGTGTTTGACGAAGATCTTCACATCACGCAAGTTGGTGGAGAAGGGATGACTATTGTCAATCGTGCCGGATTAAAAGAGGAAAAATCCTACAGCCTGACTTTTGGACTGGACTTCGGCAAGCAGGTTAAAAATAAATTATACCGGTTCAGCATCGGTGGATTTTATAACCGTCTGAACGATGTGTTTACTCTTGATGAGGTGGATTCATCAGGAGATTATATGTTAATGGAAAGATTCAACTCCGATGGAGCGAAAATATATGGGGTGGAACTTGAGGCAGGATTTCAAATAGGCGGAGTATTTGAAATATTCACAGGCTGGACACTGCAGCGAAGTGAATATGATACCCCGGAACCTGATTTCAACAGTATGAAAATATTTCGCACCCCGGAATTGTATGGATCGCTAAGGTTCAATTGGGATATTAAAAACTTCCCGGATATAAACGTTGATCTCAATTATACAGGACCTATGAAGGCCCCTCATTATGCGGGATATATTACGGAAGATGTCCTGGAGGATACTGATCCTTTTATAGTGGTCGACATTAAACTGATTAAAAGGTTTGAGTTATATTCAAAAAATTCAATAACTATGACGGCTTCTTTATTGAATGCGTTTGATAGCTTTCAAAAAGATCTTGATAAAGGTATATACCGCGACGCCGGGTACGTATATGGGCCGAGAATACCCAGGACCTTTAGAGTGGGCATAAAATACGATTTTTAGTAAAAAGGGGCGGGCCGGGATCCTGCGCGACGCAGCGACAGGAGCCAGAATCCCAGCACAAACCCTAGCATGGCAACTTCAAACAGGATACCGTGAAACAGGTCAAAGGCCCGCGGGCAGCGCACCCCGATGTAGAATAAACCGGTTAAGCGCATGAAGTTAAGCGTGAGCACAAAAACCGCACCGAAAATGACGTTTTTGATCCGTGATCCCCAGCGGCCCGGAAGCGCTAACAATGCGGCGCTTAGAAACAAAACCAGGATGAGGCCGGTGCATTTATAGTAGATTTCATAACTAAACCCGGCGGGATGGGATAGGACAGCCGCTTCTTGTTGGACCGGCATGCCGGTTAACTTCAGGAAGGCGGCTGTCACCCCGGCGGTCAGGACATCTATGGGGGCCAGGGCCTTTATGGTCCCCGAACCCCGGCTTTGCAGAACGATGGCCAACACAAAAACAGCCAATGCCGGCCCGAAACGCGCCCAAAACTTTGCCCTGGATTTTTTTGGTTGCCTCATCGCAAATCGCCTGACCCGGGTTATTTCCGGGACTCCCGCGTGTTACTCCCTGACCTCCGGCCTCCGTCTCTGCCATATCAATAAGATAATCAGGGATAGAACCAACAGTCCCCGGAAGGAGACGGTGGGAACTTTTACATGCGCAGTGGCGCCCTGGTTTTGAGCCTCCGCCTTGATGTCGGTTTCTCCTTTGTTCACCCCTTTTACGGTCGCTTTTGCGATGCCCGCGGCAGTCGTGGTTGTGGTGGCAGGTGTAACCGTGGCAATGTTTGTATCGTCCGATGAAAAATGTATCATAACACCCGGCAGGGGCGCTCCGTTTCCGGCCTTTAAAGTCGCGGTAATAAGGGTGGTTTCTCCCTGGTCGATATCGTCGATAACACCGGGTTGAAGAGTGAGAGAAACTTCTCCTCCAGCTCCTATTTTTGCAGTAAAAATTTGCTCTTTGTTCCCCGGCACACCGGCGCGTCGATCCGTCCATACCGGGTGGGCAACCGTTCGATAGGCCACAAGCCCGTTGTAGTCTCCGTACTGGTTTCCTAAGTCTGCCGGTATACCGGTTTCATCGGTAGAGGCGGTGGTCACCCTGGTTTCATCTTTCCAGGTGTTTCCGCCATCATCAGAGCGGATGTAGTAGACATGCGTCTTTTTCCGGCCCAGGTCATCACGGGTATCATAAAAAATCACATGAATCGCGCCGTTGTCCGGATCCACATCTAACCATTGGTTGAACTGGTCGGTTTTTGCCGGGTTGGTATGAATAATTGCCGGTGTTGACCAGTTATTCCCGCCATTCGTCGACCGGCTGAAATATATGTTGGAATTTGACGCCGAAGCTATGCCATTGCACCCCGGGTCCCCGGTCGATCCGTTCCGGTCCGTCCATGCGACATAAACCTGGCCCTTTCCCGGGCCCTTGGACCTGTCCACTCCCACGGATACGTAAATGAGCACCTTACGCCGGCAGGTTGCCGGAATGGAAACCTCATAGGCGTCGTTGGTTGTCGCGATTTTTTTCACGGGAGCAAAGGTGGCCCCGCCGTCAGTCGATTTCCGCATCCGGATTTCCTTTGATGCCACATCCGGCCAGACCACGTAGAGTTCCCCCGAAGGACCGGTAGTCAGGTGGGCGCCGATGGCGCTGTCGTCGGATAAAATAGAAACAGCGGACCAGGTGGCCCCTTTGTCCGTGGAACGTGCGAACCGCATCCCCTGTCCGGGGATATCCCAGGTTACATAAATATGGTCTTTGTAAGGGCTGGTGGAATGGGTATCGATCCACATCAGTTCCTTGTCGTTGTTATTACCCGTGGATATGGTTTTAACGAAGCTCCAGGAGGCGCCACGGTCAGTGGATTTATATACCTGGACTTTGATGGATGAACCCACGCCGACGTTGCCGATGCCTAAGGTTGCGGCCCAGGCCGTCCCATCCGTGGTCCAGGCCACGGCCGGATCCGATTGGAAAGCCGTTCCCGCAGTTAGGGGCAATTCCGTCGAGCTCCAGGTGGTGCCGCCGTCCACTGACCAGAACTGTTTTTGCCGGCCTGAACCGGAGAGGTTGTTCGATCCGGCAACCAGGGATTGGGGATTGGAGTAGTCCACGGCAATGAAGGATTCGCTGTTTCTCTCGTTGAGGTTGGTAATATTGATGTTTGCTCCCACACTCATGGTGCGTGACGGAGCCATTTTCTTAGATGTTCCCTTTGTCCCTTTCGCGGGTGGAACTTCAAAATTAGGGTGGGCGAGCATCCATTCCAGTATCTGGGCCGCGACCCGGGGATACTGGTAATGACCTTTAGTCGGCAAGTCGCGGAAGTTCTCTCGAAGGTAGGCGCGATACCAGAGTGGATAGGCTCCTTCATCTTCCCTATCACTCATGGGAACTCGTGCTAAGCGCCGTTGGTACGTCATAGCCAGGGCAGCCAGTTTAGTTCCTGCCGGAATCTCGACTTCATAGGTACTGGAGTAGCGGGCTTTGATTCTTCTTGCCTCGGCCTCGCTAACATCCTGGGTCTGGGTGAACGCGGAAAGTGACAATATAGCCACTGCCGTCATAAAAATTAACATCTTCTTCATAAAATACCTTCTTAATTTTTTAAAGACTTGCGAAAGTTTGTTAAAAAAATTGTCAAAAGTTCTGGTAGTCGTGCTTGTCTAATCCTGTTTGCTGTCGATTTCAATTGCATCCGGGTTACTCAGCATCCTTTGCAGGATGCGAACCGCCGTCCGGTGGTACTGATAGGGCCCGGACTCCGGTAGTTTGGGAAATTGCTTCCGCATATAGACGCGAAACCAGACCGGGAGCGGCGTGGTGTCTTCGATATCCTTCTCCGGCAGAATATTAAATTCGGCATCGAGCCGTTTTCGCAGCTTCTCTAACTTTGTGCCCGCCGGAACTTCAACCTCCCATTCACCTGGATACATTGCCCGTCTTTTATTTTCGACTTTAACCGCCGGAACCTTTTGCCGCGGCTTTTCTAAGCGAGAGTTCAATTCGTTCTGTGAAAAGTCCTGGTTTAATTTTAGCCATAATAACAGTTCCCCGGCGTCCGGTGGATATTGCGGTCGTCCCTTTGTAGGCAAGCCCACAAGTTTTTCCCGCAAAAAAGCGCGAAACC
>JAGLQA010000625.1 GCA_023137075.1 Candidatus Aminicenantota bacterium | reverse complement strand
GTTGAAAAATGAGAAAAAGCATGTATAATTATATATATAAGGAGTTAAAGAATGAGCAGACCCAAAGCTGTTTTTACACTTGACCGGGATGTTTTAGATGAATTGGACCATGTTGCGGCAGAATTAAAAGAGAAGAAGAGCCACATTGTCGAGAAAGCACTTACCTTATATTTCGATGCTCTCGACATCAAGATTGCAGATAAACGAATGAAGGATGTAAAGGAAGGAAAGTCGAAGTTGATACCGGCTGAAGAGGTTTACAAGAACCTGGGTTTGTGAAATACGAAGTTTTTTTTGAGGAAAGAGCCGAAAAGGAATTAGCTAAGATAGAAAAACCTTTTCAACGATTGATCGTAACAAAAATCAAACAATTGGCAGAGAATTTTGATTCCCTGGCAAATAATCTGAAAATATTGAAAGGAAAGAACGATTATTATAGATTGAGAGTCGGTAACTTTCGCGTGATTTTTTATAAAGATGATGCCAAAATTGTGATCACAATTGTCAGGATTGGGCATCGGAAAGATATTTACGAAAGGTTATAAAAGTTTTAACAGCGCAACTGGATAAATTCATTTTATTAGTTTAAAAAATGCCGGTAATAAGTTTTAAACCGTTAGGGAAAACAATCGAAGTTCCGGCAGGTACGGAACTGCTCGATGCCGCTCGACAGGCGGGGATCGAGATCGAAGCTCCATGCGGCGGCAAGGGCACCTGCGGCGGATGCGTGGTGCGCATCCTGTCCGGGAAAGTGGCTGCGGATAATCTCGGCATCCTATCTCCCTCCGCTGTTTCTAAAGGTTATGTGCCGGCCTGCAAGACCAAAATCCTGACCGATCCGGTCACAGTCGAAATACCGGAACAAATCGGCAAAGAAGGCGGCCAATTCCTCGATGAGACAAAGGATACCTGCCTGGTTCGCCCGGAACTTCTTCCTACCGGGGAACAACTTGATCCCCTGACACATAAAATTGTGCTTCAAGTGCCCCCGCCGCAATTGGCCGACGGTCTCTCCGACCTGGACCGCCTGACCCGCACGATCCGGCAGCAAGAAGACAAAAAAGAGGTAGCCTATTCACTGCCCGTGATCCGCCGGTCGGCGGGAGCACTGCGCGAAGATAAGGGCAAAGTAACCGTTTCAATAGTCAAGACACCCCGGCAATACCATATCACCGGTATAGAACCGGGTGACCGCAGCGAAAGAAATTACGGTATTGCAGTAGATATAGGCACCACCACCGTGGCCGTGCAATTGGTTTCTTTACCATCGGGCAGGGTAGTGGCAACCCGTACCGCTTACAATGATCAAATCGACTGCGGGTTGGATGTGATTAGCCGCATCAATTACGCCCGTAAACCGGAACGGTTGCAGGAACTCCGCACCCGGGTTCTGAAAACCGTCAACAACCTGATCAAAAAACTCTGCGTGGGGAATGACGTCGATCCCGGTGATATTTGTAATGCCGTGATTGCCGGGAATACAGCCATGACCCATCTGCTCTTAGGCTTACCGCCGGAGTATATCCGCCTCGAACCATACACGCCGACAATTTTAGAAGCTCCTTTTTTTACGGCAGAAGAAATAGGCATTAAAATTGACCCGCAAACCTGGGTTTATATTTCCCCGGCTGTGGGCAGCTATGTGGGCGGGGATATTACCGCCGGGTTGTTGTGCAGCGACATTGCCGCCGGCAGCGAAGAAGTGAACCTCTTTATCGATATCGGCACCAATGGAGAGTTGGTCATCGGTAACCGTGATTTTTTGATGACCTGTGCCTGCTCGGCCGGTCCTGCTTTTGAAGGCGGCGGTATCGATAACGGTATGCGCGCTGCCCTCGGCGCCATCGAAAAGGTTGACATTGATCCTGAAACCGGTAGGGCGACCTATCAAACCATCGGCAATGTGAAGCCGAAGGGGATTTGCGGTACCGGCATGATCTCGCTGTTGGCCAACCTGTTTCTGACCGGCTGGCTCGATGAAGCCGGTAAACTGAACCGCAGGAAAGAGTCTCCTGCCATCCGTGTGAAAGGCCGCCAAGCCCATTACCTTATCGCACCGTCAGAAGAGAGCGCCTCCGGGAAACCGATTACGATCAGCGAAATTGACATCGAAAATCTCATTCGCGCCAAGGCTGCCATCTATTCGGCATCTTCCCTGATGCTCGCACAGGTGGGGCTGGGTTTTGAAAACCTCGACCATGTTTATATTGCCGGGGGATTCGGGCGTTTCCTCGATATTGAGAAAGCAATTATTATCGGGCTTATTCCCGACCTGCCCCGTAAAAAATACCGGTATATCGGTAATGCGTCGTTGTTAGGAGCGTATATGGTTTTGGTCTCGCGGGAGTTCAGGCAGCGTCAATTGGAATTGGCCGGGCGTTTGACCTACTTAGAGCTCAGCACCGACCCCGCCTACATGGATCAATACACAGCCGCCATGTTTTTGCCCCACACGGATATAAACCGGTTTCCATCGGTCAAGGCGATGAAGAAGCAGTGAAAAGTTGCCGCGAAAACCTTTAATAAAAGGTTTCTGGACGCCGGAGGTAAGCGATTATGCCGAAAAAAACCGGGTTTGAAGAAGCGATTCGTCTTGCGATAGAAAAGCTGCGGGGAGTAGACCTGGCTGGTCGATGTGCTTTACTTGGCCTTCCCGAACCCCAAAAGAACACCTTAAAATTTCACGCCTTCGGGTCCGACTTAGAGCTGCGCTTGCCTGGTTTTCAACTATTCCCGGCAGGTTCGGATAAACCGGTAAAATCCACCGACCGGATACTTGTGCTGCATTATTTGCTCTGTGATCTACCGCTCAATAATACAGGGGAGTTGATATCGTTCCGGGAGTTGCAAGGGGGTCGGTTTTTCTGGGAGCCATTTCTCTCGCGATCGGTGCGACCTCTAATGAAACGAATCGGGAACAACCTGGAATTGCTGAAAAAGAATTTGGACAGTTTTGATTGGGAGCCTGTCTCTTTAGGGGATTTTGCTGCCCGGATTCATGTTCTTGGCAAGGTATACCTCACCCTGGTTTACAGGGTGGGAGATGAAGAGTTTCCACCCGCGGCTGACCTGCTTTTTGATGCCTGCGTCAAAAGAGTGTACAACGCGGAAGATGCCGCCGTGCTTGCCGGCAGGATTTGCCTGAATTTGATGTAAATAATAAGGGGATGAATAATGTCTAAACCACGCTGTCCCGGCCAGGACCAACGTTATTGGAAGCCGGAGGATATTTATGATGTGATGTGCCCTCACTGCAGCACAGCCATCGAATTCTGGAAAGACGAGCCCCTGCACTACTGCCCGGAATGTAAAAAACCGGTGCGCAATCCGAAGATCGATACAGGCTGCGCCGAATGGTGCAAGTATGCCGAAGAATGTTTGGGGGAAATACCGGATGAAGAGAATAGCCCGAAGTAATTGTAGAGTTTCCTAAGAAGCAAACACATTAAACCGGGGCGGGTTTTCCAGGTGTTTCTTGACCGCGCACAGATTGGCTGACTGAATCACCGCATTTTTATATTTTTCGGGGAAACTTTCCGGCAATTTTATCTCAATGTTAATCTTTGAGATCATCATTTTGACCGGGTCAAATTCCATGCTCTGGATCAATTCGATATCTTTCGTGTCGATGCCGCGCTGCCGGCAAAAGCCCAGTACATAAATCCCGGCACAGGTACCGATTGAAGCTAAAAAGAGATTGAAAGGGGCGGGAGCTGTACCTTCTCCACCGGCCTTGACAGGCTGATCCGTTTCGTGAGTAAAACCCAGGTAGTCTGCATAAACCTTCTTGCCGCCGGGTAAATAGATTTTCATGTTCATTGTGTAACTCCTGAAATTGTTTTTTTGAATAATGATAATATATTATCTCTTCTATTTCAACTCTTTTTCTTGTAATGATTCGGTCTTGAAATAGATGTAACGGTGTCATTAAAGGATTTTTCAGGAGTGGTATCTTCTAAAATATGCTGCAGTTGAGAAA
>JAGLQA010000624.1 GCA_023137075.1 Candidatus Aminicenantota bacterium | reverse complement strand
TCGGAGTTCTCGGACGGCCTGTTGACTTCTTGACTTTATGTCAAGGGAATCTGAACGCGATGAATCGGAGCCTCATCTCGCACCGGGTACATTTTCCCGAAGGCTGTTTGATTTTCCGGTTGAAAAAACAAAAGTTGAAAGATTGAGCGATTTCCCCGTATTAAGTAAAAGTAAGCAATAATCTTGAGCTTATCCTGGTCATCCCTCAATCCTGAAAATCCGCGCAAGTATGTTCATGCATTTTTTAGTTCTCAGTAATCGCAGCACTTTTATATCTGATTATTAGCATTCCCTTTAATAGTTGCTAGGAAAGAACTTTAATATTATAATGAAAGTGTGAAGAGCATAACTAAGATTACAAACCGGGACTTGCTTGATATATTAGGCGATGTGAAGAAAGAAGTACAACAAATTTTTGGAGACAAATTAAGACAATTGGTATTATATGGTTCTTACGCCCGGAACGAACAGGAGCCTGAATCGGATATCGATATAATGATAATTGTCGATGAAAATGAAAAAGAATTACGGAAATACCGGTATATAACTGCTGATGTGATGGGTGAATTAACGATAAAGTACGCCAGGTTAATTTCATTAACGGAAGTGGCTTATAATCACTATATCGCTTACCTGGAAGTTTTGCCTTTTTATACAAATATATATAAGGACGGGGTTGAAATATATGGAAGAGAGGCGGCTTGATTTATGCCGGTACCGGTTTGAGAAATCAAGAGATGAATTGAGTTCATCTAAATTGATGCTGCAAAATAAAAAATTCTCTCAATCCATTAATCGCTCCTATTACTCGATGTTTCATGCAGTGCGGTCATTATTAGCCATGGAGAGATATGATTCTAAAAAGCATTCCGGTGTGATTTCATTTTTCACCAAATATTTTATAAAAACAGGAAAAATTGAGCCTAAATATTCAAAAATGTTAACGACTGCATTTAAAATCAGGAATGATTGTGACTATAATGATTTCTATGTTGCTGCTCAAGAGGATGCAAAGATGCAGCATGAAAATGCAGATAAATTCATTAAACGAATAGAGCAATATTTGAAATCTTGCAATATATCTCTCTGAGTAATATTGCCAAACATATCCCCTTATCCTTTTTATCACCTGATCGACAAGAATTCCGGGGATAATGTAATCGCGGTGAGAAAAAAGTAAGAAGTAACAAAGTAATACACCCCCTTTTTATTTGTTCCTCTTGACAAAAATTGGATTAAGAGACAAAATATATTATGAAATACTATTTTAAAAAAGGGAGATACTGACGATGGATTTTTTTAAACCAATTGCCAGGCTCATTATCCTGTTAGGAGTAATGATTTTTCTCAGTTTGGCGGGAATGAACACAGAAAATGGTGATACGCTTATAGTAAAGAATTTAGGGGGCCAACAAGTCAATCTGAAAATTGCCGCATCAAAGGAGATCGAAGAATGATGAAAAATCTGCCATTGTTGACTAACAAATTGGCTGAAGGCCCGGAAGCGGGTTATGTATTTGAACGGTTGATGAAGAAATTACTTATCAACGACGGAGGTTTCAAAAATTATGCCTTTGAACCCGGTGTAACCTACCGGGACAGCGGTGTGGACGGCTACGTTAAAAAGGGCTATCCCGGTATGGATTGCCCCGTGGTGTTCCAATTCAAGTGGCTGACTAAACCCATAAATAAAAAAGAAGCTGCCGGGCAAATCAAGAAGTCTTTAACTAAGTTGGTGGAGTCGGATATTGATTTTAAATCTTACGTCCTGGTGACACCGGCAAATTTAAAAGGTTCGGAAAAAAAATGGCTGGATAAACTGCCTGCTGAATATGAAAAGAAATTCGATATTTGTCACATGGGGCACGATCATATTCTGGTGCTGATGGATGCGTATCCGGCATTAAAAAAATACTTTTACGGTGAAATGGTGGAAGGGGTCTCCAAAAATTTCACCGTTGTTGCCGGGCAGTACCGCAAGCAAATTATCGAAGAAGTAAAACACCTGCAATTTATCGGTCTGCCTACGAGAAATTATGATAAACAGCACAACATGGAAACTACGGAGCTGGCAAAAGTCTACATTCCTTTGGATTTCATGGCTGAGATGAGTGGTTCGAAGAGGATTCCTTTGCAAGAACTTTTAATAGAAGAAAATCGTGTGGTGGTGCTGGGTGACCCCGGCACGGGGAAATCTACTCTTGCTAAATACCTTGCATTGGTTCACTGCCACGAAGTAAAAGGAAAAATTCCATTTATCATCCCTATCCGGGAATATATACGGCAATGGCAAGAAAGAAAAGAGGTATTTAATTTTATCGATTATTTGAAGTTCATGGCTGAAGACCACTATAGCTTTAATAATATAGACAAGGATTTTTTCGAGGCTAAGCTGGTAATGGGAGAGGCGATTGTGCTTTTTGACGGTCTGGACGAAGTAGCTTCGGAAACCGGCAGGGCGGATGCAGCGAAAAAGATAGGTCGATTTGCTTCCCTCTACCCGGAATCACAGGTTTGGATTACTTCCAGGATTGTCGGCTATAATGTAAATGTGAAATTGGATGAAAAAAGCTTCAACCACTATTATCTTGCCCCCGTGACCGATGAACAGGCTGCGACCTTCGTGGAGAAGTGGTATGAAGTACAAATCCCCAGAAACAAAACGCTCTGCCGAGACCATATCAAATCGCTGCAGGAAGCCATGGAGGAGAACCCAGGGGTGAAACGTCTGAAAACCAACCCCCTGCTGCTCACCATGATGACATTGGTACACCAGTTCGAGGGTACGCTGCCGGATGACAGGGCCACATTGTATGCAAGGTGTATCGAATTGCTGCTCAGGACATGGCAGGAACCGAAATATATAGCATTAGGCATTAAGAATCCTATGGAGGAAAGGGATTTAAACTATGACCAACAAAAACGTCTGCTGGCAGCCACTGCTTTTTATCTCCAGCAAAAGAACCAGGACAGCCAGGACCAGAACTCCCGCGGTCTGATCGGAGAGAAAGAATTGACGAAAGTGCTCTTTGAGACCCGTTTTGATGAAAAGCGGATGACCCGGGAGAAAGCAAAAGAAGATATTAAAATGTTCCTGAACTATATACGTGACCGTAGCGGGCTGCTGGTGGAAAAAGGGCGCAATGAAAAAAAAGAGAACCTTTTCGCTTTTGTACATCTCTCTTTTCTCGAATATTTGTGTGCCTACCAGATGGCGGAAGATAAGGAAAGGTCGAAGGAAGAGCATATCCGGCAACTTCTGGAATACCTGGAAAAACCCGCATGGGAAGAACCGATTCTCCTCTCCCTCCACCTTTATTCCAGATCCACGGGTGCTTCCTTTATCGACGATTTTTGCGAAGTTGTGTTTAAGAAACTGGATACCGTAGAAAATAAGAACAGTTGGTACCTTCTGGGCCGCGCCGTGCGTGATAATATTGATCTCTCCCGTAACGATATCGAACGGATTATAAAAAATATCCTTAAAATATGGATATCAGATATTGGGAATGAAACCGCCCGGGCAGTCTTAAAAGAGATATTTAATTTTTCCAAAAAGGGTTATCAGATATTAAAAGAGGCTATAGAGGAGAATATTAAAAATGAACCGGCAGCGAAAGCCTTTTCTGCCATATTTCTCTACAACCAGCTTTATCACCCCAGCGCTGGATTGCCAAAGCTTATTAAATATAACAATGACAAAGATTTGCTTGCCTACTTGCTTTTGTACCAACCTAATGATCCCGCACTGCAATTATATATAGATAAAACCATTAAGGAGAGGCAGTGGTTCCTCTACTATTACAACGCTCCTGATCGAATGGATTATAATCTTAATGCATTGTTGAAGGAGCGGCAGAGTCCCTTGGAATTAAAAGGATACATTTTTAGTTGCTGGGCAAAAGTATTGGCTGCTTTTAACATGCGTAACCAGTTTTTGGATAAAAACGAACCTGTTCTGGAGGGAGGCGGATTATTTGATTGCATGCAATTCCGATTCGATAACCATGCAGAAGTGATAAGTCCGGTGAATCTATTTATGGCGTTTAATCCCTATGTAGGGGAAATTACAGTACCGGCCATAAAAAATAGTCATAATATCTCCCTTGAGGCGGAAGATAGTTCTGGTTTTATCAACCCAACATTTTTTTCCAATTGGCTGTTGGAATTGTTTTTTAATATCTCTCCGATAATTAAGAGTGATTCGGAAAAAAGTAGCTATATTAGTAAACGAGTTAATCAATTTAGCCGGGATTTCAGCCAGGATTTTATCCGGGAAATGAATCGGGAAATCAAAACGTATTTCAGCCAGGTTATTGATCGCGATTTTCTGCAAAATATTGGCCAGAATATTTCTGCGGATACCATTAAAAAAATCGTGCATTCTTTCATCGATAAATTTATCAGGAAATCTAAGTTAGATTCCATTAATACCTTTAGCCTTAATATAGGGCTTCATTTAAGTTCGGAAATCAACCTGTCCTTAAAAAAATTAGATCGGCGAACCATGGGGAAAATTATCCACTCGGCAATTGATCTTACTAAAAGTTTTTTTTATAGCGTCTACGGTCAAGATCTTTTTTTGTATGATTTCGGTGAAGACTCTGAACAGTTCGAGCGTGCCTACGAGATATATGTCGATAAATTCAAGAATCCGAATTTCCCATACACCCATGAAATCTACAAAATATTGGATAAGGTTGTACTTAAAGATTTTGAAATGGTGCTTGACAAGCGAAAAGAAATGGGTTCTCCGAATCGCTTTTCCTTCCCGATTAAAAACCCGATAGTAATCCCCGTTATCTTCAAATTTATATTATCTGGTTTTTTAAGCCACTATTCTATTAATATTATAGCCTATTTGAATACGGTCTTTCACGGTAAGAATGAAAAAGAGATCGAAAATGGCATGGTCGCCAATGCGGTGGATGAATTTTTAAAAAAAGATCCTTTTGAATTCTATTTCATCAATTTTTTCTGGAATTTTTATGCGGTGGCATTTAATAGATGGTATGCAGGGGGGGCTGAGAGCGAAAGCAAAGAACTTGCTTTCGCTTGTTTCCTGATGAATGCAGCACGGGTTTCTTTAGTAGCGGACGTACCCCCGGAAGGTAGTTGCTGGAAAAAGGTGTTGGAAGAGGCGGGAAAGTATAAAAGCCCTCTGGTTCAAATTTCTTTAACCTTGTATAAATTATGTAATTTCCAGCAGGCAGACGAGAATTCAATACTGCTGGATGAACAGTTGGCTGAATTTAAAAGAGAGTATCCCGATTATTATCATTTGATGGGCTTCAACGGATGAAGAAAGAAAATATAATGGTCTTGGGAAATCAGACCAAAAGTTGATGA
>JAGLQA010000623.1 GCA_023137075.1 Candidatus Aminicenantota bacterium | reverse complement strand
TTGATTTCCGTGTCGTCGAAACCCAAGGATTCTCTACCTTTACCGCCCTGCAGCGCAAGGGGATACCCAGCAAGCTACTTTACTTCCCCGATGAAAATCACTGGGTATTGAAGCCGCACAACAGTATTTTCTGGCATGACACGGTACTCGGCTGGTTAGACCGGTGGGTAAAAAAATAGTGTGAAGACATAAATTCCACGCGAAACTACCAACTGATGAAAGAAGACCAAACTTTTTCACGAGGAAAGGCTGCTATTGTTACCCTTTTATTATTTTTTTCGATCAATATGGCAGCCCGGGCTTTCGATTCTGGAAAGATCCGGAGCGATACGGGGACACCGGAAAACGTCATGTCTTCAGCCCCGGGATCTTTAGGATACAGCGGCATGGCATTATTCAATAACGATTCCTATATCCTGGTACATGATACCAAAATAAAACCGGGAGAAGACCACGAATCCCGCATAAGCCTGCTGGTTGTTGATTGCCGCGGCATGTACCGGGAAACGCCACTCCAGGTAAACTGGGAGAGTAAATTAAAACGAAAATCCAATGACCTCGAAGGTATCTGTGCCATACCGGGCCGGGAGCATGAATTCTTGACGGTAGAAAGCGGCGGTTACCGGGGGGATAACGGTGAAACTCAAATATACGGCCACATTTTCCATATCAGGTTCACGAAAAATCACGAAGGGGAATTGTGCGGTAGGATTAAACAGGCAATCAGGATGCCCGCTGAACTAACCGGAGTAGAAGGCATCGCCTGTGTGAGAATCAATGATGAAAGTTGGCTGCTTATATTAGGCGAGTGCGGCAGCCGGACCAGGCAATGCAGCGAAGTGATCATCAAACCAGCCCGCCTGCATTGGGACACCCTGCAACTCATGTCCCCTAATAATACTGCACAAAAGTTCTACAGCCGGGGTTTTGTAGAATTTATCTCCCCCGATCTTGCGGCCTGCTCTTTCTCCGTGGCTATGCGATCCTGTTCCGACATGTATGTAGACTCAAATAACCGGTTATGGATTTCAGCGGCCTTAGACCCCGGCAATGCCGGCCCCTTCCGCTCGGTTATCTACCGGGCCGGGAGGATCGAGCCGGGGGCAACAAAGCAGCCCATCCGGATCGATTGCCGATTGAAAGAAGCCTGGTTCATCGATGGCCTGAAGATTGAGGCATTAGCAGCCGCACCGACATGTCTGGCAGGAAAAGCCGTACTGAGTTTTGCCAGCGATGACGAGAATTACAACAGTATATGGCGGCCCCTGTTTAGGAATACCCGGTAAAAGTTCGCTAAAAAAACAACTTTTCCTTGACAATCAGGATAGTAAATGTCAAGTTGCTTATTTTAATGCAACAATATAAATACAATATAGAGACTATCTATTTAAATAATATTAAAGGGATGAGCGAGTCCATCCTAAAAGCCTCCAAAGAACCTTTGTCAGACTCCACCCCTCTTGACGAATTGGATTGGTGCGGTAAGGGATTCTAAAAAAATCGCAAGAGCCGGGCTGAAACCTAACGTCATGCGTATCCTGGAAATTTTAAAAGAAAATCCTTTCCAGGCACCTCCGTTTTATGAGAAACTGGTGGGTAATTTAAACGGTTTTTTTTCAAGACGAATTAATATCCAACATCGGTTGGTCTATGAGGTTTTCGGGGATAAGAAGATTATTCGGATATTGAAAATGTGGTCCCATTATGAATAGACATAGTATAATATTAATATCCCCTGGTCCTGATGGGCGGCGTCAGCCGCCGGGGTGGTTTAGATCGCAATTAGTATTACAAATATTCTTCGGCATCTTCGAGACTGAGCGCTAACCACTGCGGCCTGTATCCCACGTATTTGTTCAGAAGCTTTTCTGATTTTTTCTTTAACACTTCTAATCTTATTTTCGATTTGTTCAATTTTATCTCGGCCATTACAATCGTTTTCTCCATATCATTTATCGCAACAAGATCGATTTCATTCAGGTTACCCTTCTCCCAGTAAGAGCCGATCCTGTTATATAACAGGGTGTCGGCAAATAATTGTTGAAAAAAACTTTCAAGAATCCGGCCGCTGTAGACATTATAATCCCGGTTTATTACCTGCTTTATGTAACTGAAATTTCCCGTCTCTACTGCTGAACGGTGACGATAGATAAAGCGAAACCAAAAATTTAAAAAATTATCTATTATCCTGTACTTTTGTATGCGAGAATTGGGTTTTGCGTTTAAGGGTTTGTGTTTTGAAATGATCGCATAATCATTCTCTAAGCGCGCCAAATATCCGCCTACCTGGCGCTCTAAAATCGACTCGATTTCATTCCTGGATGTTTTCCCTGCTGAAATCAACTCCAATATGGAAAAATAGGTGCCGTATTCCTTACCGAATTCTTCTATCAAGAGGTTTTTCCCTTCGTTAAGAAAAGGTGAATATTCTTCAAGCAAAAAATCCAGCATCCGGCTAAAGGAAAAGATTGAATTGTTAACTAATAAATCGATATATCGGGGCACCCCCCCGGTAATAAGATAGAAGTTAAAAAGGGTTTTCAAATCGCCGTGATCGTAATCTCGTAAAATATGGCTGATGGTTTTTATCTTAAAGGGCCTGATATGAAAAACCCGATCTGCTCTTTGATACAGCGGTTCTTTGGAGTTTTCAAATATTTTGTGTACTAAGGAATAGATTGAACCTATAAAGATGAGATTAAGTTTGCAGCGATTTTTATTCAGGTCCCACAGATGCTGGATTTCGGAATAAACAGCCGGGTTTATATTGTAAAATTCCTGGAACTCATCGATAATGAGTGTGAAATGTTCCTTTTGGGCTATCTCCAGCAGAAGTGAAAAAACACCTTTAAAGGTGTGAATCTCGCCGATTACAGGTATGTCGTAGACTTTCTTGATTTCTTCGATGTATTCCCGGCAAAGCAGCGGTTCCGATTTTTTTGCCACAAAGAGGTAGATATATTTATGAGATTTTGTAAATTCAAGGGCCAGTAATGTTTTACCCACTCTTCTCCGCCCGGTCAATACAGTCATTCGGCCATTTTCTTTTGACTGTTCATAAAGGGCTTTCAGTATCTCTAATTCTTTTTTGCGGTCATAAAATTTCATTTATCGCAACCTCCGTTACAGTAACCGTGGTTACGATAACAAGATAACCCATATCAAACAAAATGTCAACTCATGTTTGCAAAGAATATTAATATTGGCAAATAACTTACCAGACCCCATCGTTTTCGGACTTAGTATCTGTTTGGCAGTTGTACGCGAACCAGCACATGATGCATGAGATCATAGAACGAATCAGGGCGTCCTAACATGCCGCTAATGTTCGGTTTATTCCATAAACTTTTTATCAAAAAGGATGATAAAATTTTCTGAGAATTGACCGGATTTATTTATCGTTGATTTTCAGGAAAAAAGGATTCCTCTTCTTTTTCATAATGGTCAATTTGGGTGGGGATTAAATTTGGAACTAAGCACTTGAAAAGAGGAGCGTTTTGATGTAAATTATACTATGAAAAACAAACTGCTGCCGCGTCACGGCCGGCCCCCGGCCCTTATCCCTTGCCCACATGGTGGGCTCGCCGGAGGCAAAGGCCGTAAAGTAAATCCAAATCACAAGAGGAGGTTAACATGAATTACTATTTTAACGAGAAAGAACAAATGGTCAGAGACATGTTCAGCGACTATGTCAACAAACGAATTATTCCGCTGCGGAGTGAACTCGATGAAAAAGACGAGTTCCCGGCAGACATTTTTACGGAAATGGGGAAACAGGATTTTTACCGTATATTGGTGCCCGAAGAATTCGGCGGCCTCGGAGATGATAGTATGTTGGCCGGCATCGGTATCGAGCAGTTATCACGTGGTGACGGCGGCATCGGCGTTACCTTTGCCGTCAATGCCATTGCCACCAAGGGGATTATCCTCTTCGGTAACGAGGAACAGAAGAAAAAATACCTGCCTGCCATTGCGGACGGAAAGATATATACGGCCTTCGGCTTATCCGAACCCGGTGCCGGTTCCGATGCCGCGTCTATTAAAACACGGGCAGTAAAAAAGGGGAATAAATATGTCATTGATGGCGTGAAGCAGTTTATTACTAATGGTGAAATTGCCGGAATTGTGATGGTTATTGCCAATACCGATCCTGAAAAAGGGTACAAAGGACAAACCGCCTTTATCGTTGAGCAGGGCGCTCCCGGTTTTACCCTGGGGCGAAACGAGGATAAGATGGGAATTCGTTCTTCGGTTACCAACCAGTTAATATTCGACGGATGCGAAGTGCCGGAAGAAAATATTGTCGGTAGTGTGGGCCAGGGATTTTATATCGCTTTAGGATTGTTAGACA
>JAGLQA010000622.1 GCA_023137075.1 Candidatus Aminicenantota bacterium | reverse complement strand
ATTGGATCCTCAATTTTACCAACGTCACTCTTCCCGGGTATGTTTCATAATTTGAACTTGAAGGAGACTCCTATCATGGGCAAGTTCCAACCAGATAACAGGGGCAAAATCGCGAATAATGAAACTTTACAACGTTCTATGCTGCGTCCGACCTGTACTTTAAGGCAGGTTAACCCATATTCAAATATATCCTCTTCTTCATAAAATAGGAAGTAGCGTGACACACCGCATCCCCAAAAATAACGGTCGCCTATGTAGTTTATTTGCGTGCCTATTGATAAGAAAACCGGAAGATACAAGAAGAATGTGACATTCGTTTCCGGGCTGAGAACCAGGTTATCCCCGATTGGAAAATCAGCACTAAACCCGATATGAGGGAATGGGATGTAAAGGAAAAAGGCGCTGCCCACATCAAAATAGTACTGATTTTTTCTATCCTCACCGGCCTGTAACCCCGCTGCTGCAATAAAAAAGATCAGCATTATGCTTAATAACAACTTTTTCGTCCCCATCATTACCTCCTGTATGTTTTTATTTTTTTCATACTAACCTTAAAATGTCCTATAGATTTATTATAGCACTAATTGCAAAAATTTACTCCTCAAAACCAAATTTTTTTATTTTTTCCTAAACCTTTCTTATTTTGATAGAAATTTTATGGAAATCGAGAACTATTGATATATTTGAAGTTTTTATTTATAATTCTTTTATTATGACGGCAAAAAAACGTAGTGTTTTTTTTATTTTATACTTTTTATTTTTTAATTTAGGACTCTCTTCTCTCCGGCAAGATAACAATGGAAACCTATCCCCGGAAAACTCAACAACCGGCCAACCGGTCTCTGCTCAACAACTTGTTGAAAATATAAAAAATAAAAAATACTCCGGCGAGCCGCGCAATTTTATCTTGAAGGATTCTTCTTTTAAAGACTTAGTACTGGGATTGAGCGAATATTCCGGGATAAATATGGTCATCGATCCCGGCATTAGCGGAACGATTTCCTGCTATTTAAAGAAGGTGCCCTGGGACCAGGCCCTTGCCGTGTTTCTTAAACAATACAATCTCACGATTACTGCGGAAGGAAATATTATCCGAATTCATAAAAAGGCGGCTAAAAATATTTTCACATCGCTTTTTTTTAAAATTTTGCTGCTTTCCGCTTTAATCGTTACCGGGTTATTAGCGTTCGTTATATATAAAAAGAAATCTCGAACAAATGCGGTCGATCAAAAAAAAACAGCTCTTAATCATCAATTTGCCCGGGAATATGCCAAAAAGCTTACTTATCTTTTAGAAACGAAAAAAGCATTTAGAAATGAAAACCTCTCGGTTCAGTTGTTGGCAAAAGAGTTATCGATTCCGGCTTACCAGCTCTCCCGTATCATCAATGAGCACATGAGCAAAACATTTTCGGAGTTAATTAACCATTATCGCATAGAAGAAGCAAAAAAATTACTGACGACAGCGAAGGAAAGCGATCAAAAAATACTCGACATCGGCTACGATGTGGGATTCAGCACCAAAACCTCTTTTAACAAAGTATTTAAAAAATATACACTGATGACTCCGACCGAATTCAAGAAAAAACAAACAAAAAGCGGTTAGTATTAGTGTAATTTCATAAATAAGGTTATTATTTCCAAATGTTTACTTCTCAAAAAGAACGTTAATAAAGGAGATTCGGAATGAAGGTAAACTTTTCCTAAAGTTGGCGACGGTGAAGAAAAACCATATTATACTGTCCGTGTAAAAATAAAATTTAGGAGGTTAAAAATGAACGAAAGTAAAAACAAAAATCAATTTATTGTGTATGGTATATTGTTCACAGCATTTGTTGCCCTGATGGCTGTTATCCTGATATTTTTTTTCTCACCGGGAGAAGAAGAACCGGCAGTGACGGATAAATCACCGGTTATGTCTTCTGACCGGTTAAAAGATGAAGCTTTAAAGATTGAGGAAAAACCGGTTATGTCACCCGGGCAATTAATTAGCAATTTAAAAACCCGGAAATTTACCGGTCATCTAATGGCCTATCATCTAAAAAACCAGGACCTGGTTAACTTGCTAAATCATATGGCCAAAGACACGGGTTTAAATTTCAACTTTAAATCCGGAGTTCAGGGTCACGTAACCTGCGAATTGGATGTTATCCCCTGGGATGAAGCTTTACATCTCTTTTTAGAACAAAATGACATGGAAATGATATTAGACGGGGATACACTTATAGTAAAAAAAAAAAGTGATTCCCTTCGGACACCCAAAAAACCGGACGTAACTCCCGAACAATTGATGAAAAATTTTAAAACGAGAAAATATACAGGAGAACCCGGGAAGTTTTTTCTTGAAGAACGGGACCTGGTCAACTTCATTTTATCTACAGCACGAGAT
>JAGLQA010000621.1 GCA_023137075.1 Candidatus Aminicenantota bacterium | reverse complement strand
TTTTTAGAGCAAAACGGCATGGAAATGAATTTGCAGGGAACCATTCTTGTTGTGCAGCCGAAAAAAAAATATCCCACCATATGATTTCACGCTTTAGTATGAAAATTGGAAAAATGGTGTAAAATTTTATGCCCCTTTGTGTATTTTTGTAGCTCCATGTTTCAAAAAAAGCATTACCGGTTTTTTTTGAAAACGCGGTAAAGATTGCCTGCGATCGGCTCTACTTTAAAACCAGCCCTTAGCAACTGATCTTTTATCCCCACATCGAAAACATATACATCCAGGTTCAAAGGCGTATACTTCCGTTCTCCATACAGGTATATGGGAGTCTCCCGATAAAAATAATCCTCTATTGCCTTCAATTTGAAATGATGAACCAGGTACAGGTTGTTCTTTTCCTGAAGCCCTTCGCCCAATAAGTAATACCAGAAAACCGTCGAATACCGGTAACCGGGAGAAATAATAACGGCATCTTTTCCCACAGACTGCAGACAAGCTTTGACTTCACTGGGAACCGTTTCATTGGATTTCAAAAACAGGCGGTTCATATAATCGACGTTGACAACAGCGAAAAAAAACAAGAAAATCCCATAAGTTATTAAAATACTCCGGTATTTTTTAACACTACTCCCTACCCTGTTAGCCAGGAATTGCAAGCCGAAAGCCAGGTATACAGTTAGGATAAAATAATTCGGCAGGTAGTAACTGCTGATGTCCACGATATTGTAATTGAGCGCAAAAAACGAGTTGCCAACTATAATTAGGAGAAAGAAAATATTGAGCCTCTTATTTTTAAATACAAATATACCGATTAATGCCAGGAGGAAAGGCAAATAAAAAAAATCGATCATGGTTTTATGAAAAAGCCGGGGCAACCGGCTAAACAGTAATTCCCAGGTACTGAAAACGAACATTTCCGTTTGCCAATTGCCGCCGGTAACAAATAGCCAGAAACTTTTTAAATCCGGGGTCCTGCCTTCAAGGAACCGGGTGGCCGGATCATAATAACGCCAAAATAGATAGGAATACTGCAAAACTCCTATAAAAACAGACAGAATTATCCACGATATCCGCTTTATATTGAAAAAAGTTTTCCAGTCGGTAATAATAACAATGTATATCCAGGCAGGCAGCAGCGTAATGCTGGTCATATGATTGCCAAAGGAGAGCGCATAAAAAAAGCAGGCCAGGAAAAAATACTTTTCTCGCTTCTCCAAATGCCATTTTAGCAGCAGGTAAACAACCAGCGAAGTAAAAAACAGGTGCAAGGAATACACTTCGGCAGTCACGGAATACCTCCACAATTCCCGGGTCATTCCCAGAATCACAGCAGCAATAAAAGCAAAATGTTTTTTAATGTCGAAAATCACAATGGAACGATAGGTGAAATTCAACGCAGCAATCGTTAACACGGCAGAGAGGATATTCACTTTCCAGGCCAGGGAGCCCAGGGGCAGCAGGTGAACCCAGATGAAATTCAACAGGATATAAGTCGGGTAACCGGTGGGATGCGGTGTGCCCAATACTTTGCCGATAAACTGGAACTTGGCGCTGTCATAAGGATGCGGCCAGGAAGCCGTGGTAATGAAATAGAGTACCAGGAATACGAGTGTCAACAGCAGTTGCCAGAACAAATCGCTGCGGTCGGCTGTGGCGCCTTTCAGGGAACCCGGGACCATTTTTTTCTCCTTGTGTTAGATATCACAGCGTTATGATTTCCCGGGAAAAACCGGGAATGCCTTATGACGTTTTTATAAAAACATGGAACAAGATTTTATATTTTAGAGAAAATAGGAAAATCTGTCAACCCACCCTGCCTCTTAACAAGGAAAAAAGTTACAGGTAATTTATTTTTCACTTGACACGTGGATTATTTTTTCCTATAGTACGCATATGGTAAAAATCGATTTCCCTTTGGTAACGGTGGGGGAGAAATATGTCAAACATGTATTTTAACACCGAACAGTGTTCATTACCGCCATGTAATGGCATAAAACAGAGGTAAAAATGAATAATGTAAGATTCTTCAAAAAACTTTTTGTTCCGGGAGGGATTCTACTGCTATTGCTTGCCTTCCTTGCAGCATCTAATCCTTCTTTTGCTCAACAGGCGGTCAAGCGACCGATGGTCAAACCGGGGGTTAAACTATTCAAAAATGATCTAACGATTAAGATCGTAACGTGCCCTAAAAAGGAGGTTAAGGCCGGAGAGAGCCTTGGGGCAAGTTTCCAGGTTACTGCCGGAAGCACCTTTGCATCCCCCCTTAAAGATATTGCGATAGACATTATCTTGACATCCAAACCATCATACCCTGCCCCTGCCCCCGATGCCGTCTATTCTCCTAATTACGCAAACAATGTTATGTTGAAAGGGGGAAGAGAACATATTTCATTTACAGGAACCGGTAAGGTTAATGTGAAATTAAATGGTACGAATATCATCCCCACGGATACACCTCCCGGTGACTACTTTTTAGGAGCTGTGATCGACGCCGGAAACAAGGTAAGAGAAGTCGATGAGCGAAATAATGTGTTCTTTTGCAAGTTAAGGATTCGTGAAGCGGGAAACGGAGGCGGTCCCGTTACAGGCCCCTGCTGTGCATTACCTTTCAGCGAATGGGACGGATTCACTTATGATGTTGAGTTTGTTGCGGCACACAGTGGAATAGCTGTTATTTCAGCCGGCAATGCTTCAAGTGACCCGCGCGCTGCCGACGTTCAAATTACAATAGACAAAGATAATGCCGGAACAGATATTAGAACCTATAGAGACTATACCGGTCATACTATGACGCCGGACAAATATTGGTCTACTGTTACCGTACCTTTTAAAAAAGGAGATGGTGTTACAATTACTCCGAATAAATATACTTCTGTTCACGCAAGAGTATATTATTTTGCAGATTAAAAAAAGGAAACAAGCAAATAAAAAATTGGGGCGATGTAGGAATCCCTAATTCTTTTTGTTCTCCTGCAATTCGTCGATCCGTTTCCGGGCAGTCGTATTTTGGGGATTGAGTTCCAGGGATTTTCTATAATTCTTGATTGCCAATTCTTTATTTCCCTTTTTCGTATAAGCATCTCCCAAACTGTCATATACATTCCAGGAGTTTGGGTAGGTTTTCGCGGTTAATTCAAAAACGGCTATCGCCTCATCCATCTTTTTGCCATTCATCAATTTGTTACCAAGGGTATTAAAAGAGCGTTCATCAAAGTAACATTCCTTAGGAGGATTTTCCTTCAACTCCCGGTACTTTGAAATACCTGCCTCAATTCCCGATTCCTTAATGACTTTCTCAACCAAAACCGCTGCGGCAACACCTTTCTTAAATTGAAAGGTTTGAATTAAATTCAAAGATTTTACTTTTCCTTCAACGGTCCTTTCAAAGTAAATCACTTTGGTGGCGTCGTCAGGGGCCTGCCACCGGCCTTTTTCATCAGGGCCTTTTAAGACGACTATCCCTTCGCCCGGTACATCCACCGATAGGCCTTTCTTTTGCCACGAAACCGCTAACACCTGTCCATAGATAACATATTCCCCTAAAATGGCCCTGAATTTCTCCGGACAAATCCCGGTAGTCACAATTTCACCTTGCTTTTTGGGAATTACCGTGACTTGATTCATTTCCATTCCTTCAACCACACCCGCTTCACTCCGTTTGAAAGTAAATTTGACATTGGGAGTCAGCTTAAATGCCCAACGTCCTTCCGCATCCGGTTCCTTTAATTCAAACACCATTTGGCCGGGAATATCAATAGCCAGGCTGCCATTTTGCACTGATACTTCATATACGGCATTCCGCATTGCATAGGTTCGGGCTGTATATTTTCCTAAATAAAATTTCAGATTTTCCGGAACCGGCGCGGGATCACTCACGCTGCCGGGATTAATCAACAAGCGGTCAATATGTTTCTCTAACCGCAGCCCGGTGGCCTGCCCCCTGGATTGCGTAAAATAAAGAATCATCAGTTCCTGTTTGGGCCAGGCCCAGGCAAAAGTGCCGTCAGAGCCATTGTGCCCGATTACCACTGGCTGCATTCTGTTCTTTTCGGCATCAAGATAAACCATAGCCATCTGGCCATAATGGACCTTCAACCGGGGGAACCCGGTTGGCATCTTCATGTCGGAACCAAGGGCAGTCATCCTGGAGACCGGGGTTAAGGTTCTTAAAACCGCCTCTTTTGATAACAACTGTCTGTCATCTACTTTCCCTTTATCCAGCCAAAAGGCCAGGAAACGGGCATAATCCTGGGGCGTACCGAATAGGGTTTGTGAACCCCAGGCAAAGGGGTAAAAGGGTTCATCCTTGGCAGTCCAGACTTTTTTCCATGCCCCCACTGTTCCGGCATACAGGCTGGCTACCCGGTCACTCTTAATGGGGGATTTTTCGGTATTATACCGGGTGTCCAACATATTTAGGGATTTTAACAGGTTTCCCCCGATAAATTGATCCAGGGGTCTATTTGATACAACTTCAATCACCGCTCCCAGCACATTGGTTCCCGCGTCACTATACCAAAACTTAGTCCCTGGCTTGAATCGTGTCCCACCTTTGCCGACTGCGTTGGCCATTGTGACCAGATCTTTGAATTTATTCGTATCTCTTAAAGTAGCCATGATTGTTAAAGGCAGGCCGCTGCGATGAGTCAGTAATTGCTCAATCGTGATATTCTTGCTTTTATCATTTTTGAAACCCGGGATATATTTTGCAGCAGGATCCGTTAAACTTAATTTACCCTGATCCACTAAAAGCTGAATACCGGCACCGGTTAAGGGTTTGGTCATAGAACGAATATTAAAGAGGGTATTTATCCCCATTGGCTTATTCTCTTCTTTATCCATCCAGCCGAAGGCCTCATGAAGAACCGTATGGCGATTTTTAACAACCAATAATTCTGCTCCCACCACCTGTTCATTTTTTACATAGTCCTTAACAATATTACTCAATTCGGATAATGCCTCGGCGGATATCCCCTGGCTCTCCGGGGCAGCAGCAGGGAAAATTGAGGGATTGACTGCCATGGTCCGTTGTTCCGTAACCTTTCCCGGTTTTGGTTTAACCTTTTGCGCCCCTGATAGTTGAATATACTGAAACCGGTTTGCACCATTCCCCAAAAAAACAATCATAAATACCAGGCACATGAAGCCAGGTAATCTCATTTTAATCTTTCTCATTTTTTTCTCTCTTATTTCAAAATGTTGTTTCATTTTATGCCATTACATGGCGGTAATGAGCACTTACAGTGCGGTGTTAAGATACATGTTTGACATATTTTTTCCCCACCGTTAGGTGGGCTCGTTTTTCGAGCAGTGCCTTGAAAAACAATTATTCATTATGACGCCAAATCTTCCATGGGAGAAAGCTGGGCTACAATTCTCCAAAAACCGGTTGCCAAACCGTACCGGGAGAAATGGAGATGGCTTTCCGGATGGGTTAATAGTATAAAAAAGTACCCTTTCTTTTTTTATTTTTGTTCTTTCTTAAATTCAAA
>JAGLQA010000620.1 GCA_023137075.1 Candidatus Aminicenantota bacterium | reverse complement strand
TTCCTTATCTGATAATTTGGGAAAAAAAATAAACATTACATTTTGTACCCGTATTCCATCTTTAAGGGATCGCGAACGAAGTGAACCGATTCCTGTTTTTTTTCATTTGACTAATGGGGCTCTTTTGGTTATAATTTTCTCTTAAATGGAATGAAAGACCGAATTAGGAGTAAAACATGATTTTTCAGCAAGTACCGTCCGGTGGAGACCGGAATTTCGGTTACGTTGTCGGTTGTGAGCGAACAAATCTGGCGGCAGTTATCGATCCGTCACCGGAGCCTCAATTATGCTACGATAAAGTACGGGAATTCGGGCTCGAAGTCATATATGTGATTAATACTCACACCCATTTTGACCATACTGGCGGTAACGATTTTTTTGCCAGGACAACCCACCCTAGCATTGTCACTCATAAATCGGCCCCCTTTGGAGATATTCGGGTTGAAGACGGGCAAACTCTTTCATTGGGAGAAATAACTCTCTATTTTATTCATACCCCGGGACACAGCATTGATAGTATATGTATTTTAGCCGAAAAAGAGTTGATGACCGGTGATACCCTTTTTGTCGGCAAAGTAGGGGGTACGTCGACCCGGGAATCGGCTAAGAAGGAGTTTGACAGCTTGAAAAAACTCATGATCCTTGATCAGGATGTCCGGGTTTGGCCCGGTCACGATGTCGGTGTCAATCCGTCGTCTAATATTGAAAAAGAAAAGAAGACCAACCCTTTTATTCTCAGGTTGAATAATTTTGAAGATTTCCTCCACTTGAAAGATAATTGGCTCGATTATAAAGAAGAACACGGAATACTATAGGAATTCCTAATTTAGAAATGGAGAGTATGCAAAGGGAAGCGCCCTGGTATAAGAAGTGGTTTGATGAAAATTACCTGCTCTTATACCAACATCGCAATTATGAAGATGCACGAGAACAAGTGAGACTTATTATGGATACCTTGAAACTCCAAAAGGGCAGCATTATTCTTGACCTGTGCTGCGGGGAGGGGCGCTATACGATTCTTTTCAGGGAATTCGGGCATAGGGTAATGGGACTCGATCTTTCCGAAATATTTATCATACGGGGAAAAGAAAAATATCCCCGGTTGAACCTGGTTGTTGCGGATATGGGAGCTATACCTGTTTTGCCGGGAAGGTTTGACCTGGTGCTTTCACTTTTTACCAGTTTTGGCTATTTCGAAGAAGATGAAGAGAATGAAAAAATGATCGACGAGGTGCATCGCTCCTTGAAACCGGGGGGATTCTTCTGGCTCGATTTTTTAAACACCCATTATATCGAAAATAACCTGCTGCCTGAGAATTCGTCTCAAATCTCACCTTCGCTCCGGGTTGTGGAGAAGCGGAAGATCAAAGACCGCCGTATTATTAAAGATATATTTTTTCAGGATAGTCAACGAGAAGTGACCGGGAGGTATAAAGAATCTGTTCGGCTCTTCACCAGGAATGAGCTGGAAATCATGATGAAAAAAACAGGTTTCCAGGTGGCCGGGTGTTTCGGTAATTACCGGGGTGATGCCTGGAACGGGGACTCCGAACGGACCATCCTGGTGGGGAGGAAAGAGCTTTGAGCCATATAGTTATCACGGGTCAACAGATCGGGCTGTTAGGCGGACCTCTTTACACGACGTACAAAGTATTGGGCGCCGTGCATTATGCAAAACAAATCACAGGTGAAGCGCTGTATTGGCTGGAGACCAATGACGCGGATTTTAATGAAATAAATCACATCGACTATCTCGATTCCGGAGGCAAGTTGAGAAACCTGACCTGGGATATCGACAGCAGGGGATTTTCCTGCGGATTGATTGAAGTGGATGATTCGCTGGTCAGCCTGCTGGAGAGTTTTTTTTCAAGTCTGCGTCCGACGGAATTCACCCCCGCCCTGAGGGAAATGGCGTTATCGTGTTATGTGCCCGGGCGCACTCTAGGTGAAGCTTCCTCCAGGTTAGCATCCGCATTGTTTGGCCGGTTCAATATTCGGTTATTTACACCTGCGGACCGGAAATTCCGGGAATTTTCTCGCGCCTTTTTACTGCAGGAAGCGGAGCGAACCCCGGAGGGTGAACAATGCAATTTGTTTTGTATGATTGGAAAAAAAAGAGAGGCCCTGTTTAAAAAAGGTGGCATTTTTTGCCTGAGAAACGGAAGGGCTGTGGATCTGTCTTTTTACGATTTGGTTCCCAATGTGAAGACCCGGAACGTGTGCCAGGACGCCTATTTTAATACGCATACCTATATTGCCGGCCCAGGTGAGATAAAATATATTGCCGACCTTGACCCGGTTTACCGGTTTCACGAGGTAACGAAAGCCACTGTCAAACCGCGTATGTCCCTTACCCTGGTTGAGCCGAAGGTTAAGCGCCTGATAAAAAAAACCGGCCTCTCTCTCTCCGAAGTATTAGAAGGGGACAGCGCTGATTTAATTAGAAAAGTTCTCAAAGATAAAAGCGGTTTCGACTTCAAAGAGACCTTGCAGCGGGCCGAAATTTTAACCGGGGCATACCTGGGGAAACTTGAAAGCCTGGGGTTAGATGTTAACGATATTAAGCGCTTGCTGCGTAAGGAAGTCAAAAAAACCTGTGGCAAGAGACGTACCCTGGAAAAAGAGAAACTGGCCAATCTTCTTGAATCTCTGCATTACCTGCCGGACAGCTTGAAACCTTATGGTAGGAAACAGGAAAGGGTGTTTAATATTTTTTATTATATGAACCTGTTCGGCGGAACCGGTTTTATTGATTGGCTTTATAGAAATTACGATTTCGATATTGATAAACTGGAGATTTAATATGATCGATATATTGGCTTTTGGCTCTCATCCCGATGATTGTGAATTTTTCGTGGCCGGAACTCTGCTGAAGATGAAACAGCTCTCATATAAAACCGGGATATGTGATTTGAGCCGGGGGGAAGCCGGGACATATGGTTCGGCAAAGACCCGCCGGCAGGAATTAGAAAGAGCATCTACCATGCTCTCGTTAGATGCGCGAATCACCCTAGACTTCCCGGACGGAAGCATTCGTAATACGGAAGAGAGCCGTTTGCAAGTCATCGAAGTGATTCGCACCCTGAGGCCCGAAGTGGTTTTCTCCTTTGCCGACCTTCCCATGCGTCACCCCGATCATTTTTACTGCGGCGAAATAGTCAGGGAATGCTGCTACCTGGCAGGCCTGGAAAAGGTCAAAAGCAAATCGCCGCCCTTTCGTCCCTCTGCTTTTATCGGTTTCCCAGAGTTAATTATTTCGAAAAGACCGGATTTTGTTATCGATGTCACTCCCTTCTGGCAGAAACGCCGGGAGGTTATCCGCTGCTATACCACCCAGGTTATCGAGCCCGGCACTGATGACAGCCGCTCAAAAACCTTTGCCCGCTCGCAGCGTTTCTGGGAAATCCAGGAGGCCAGGGCCGGTATGGCCGGCGCCATGATCGGGGTGAAATACGGGGAGCCTTTTTACAGCGCTTCTCCCCCCGGGATTGAAGACCCGTTAAAAGCCTTTAAAAAGGAGATAAAATGAATATTGTGATATTGTGTTACCATCGCATCGGCGGTTCCGGCATTGTGGCTTACGAGATCGGCCGGGCTATGGCCGAAGATAAAGGCCACCAGGTACATTTCGTCGGGTTGGAACCCCCCTTCCGTTTGAAAAACACCGGCTCTACTAATATGAGGTTTCATAAAGTATATATGCAGGAATACCCGGTTTTTGATTTCCAGCCCTATTCGCTGGCGTTAGCTTCCCAGTTATCGGCCCTGATCCGGCAGAACGACATCGATATTATCCACAGTCATTACGCGCTGCCCCATGCGGTTTCGGCTTTACTGGCCCGTGACATATCCGGCAAGGATGTTAAATGCATCACCACCCTTCACGGCACCGATATTACCATTGTCGGCGCGCACCCGACCATGGCCGACATAACACGCTATGCCATCGAGAAAAGCGATGTTGTCACAGCCGTATCCGACAGCCTCAGGTTGGAATCGGAGACGAAGTTTGGTATCAAACCGGGCAAAATCAAGACCGTTTACAATTTTGTAAACCCCGATGTTTTTAATCCTGACCTGAGAACCGAAAATTGTAAAAAAGGTAAAAAAATAATTGTGCTCCATTTATCCAATTTGCGTCCGGTCAAGAGGCCCTTAGATGTCATTAAAATCTATCACGGAATTGAAAAATCTTTAGACCGCCCCACGGAATTGCGCATAGTAGGGGAGGGGCCTTTGCAGTTTGAAATGATGGCGTTGGCCAAAAAGTTAGAGATCGAAGATAAGGTAACCTTTCTTGGAGTGCGCAGTGACATTGGCTGTCAGATCGCCTCTTCCCACCTAATGCTGCTGCCCAGCCAGCAGGAATCTTTCGGGCTGGCCGCTCTGGAAGCGATGGCCTGCAAGGTACCGGTGGCAGCCAGCCGGGTTGGGGGTTTACCGGAGGTCATCGAAGATGGCAGGTCCGGGATATTATTTACCCTGGGCGATACGGAGGAAGCAGCCGAGAAAGCGGTCCGGATACTCAAAGATAAAACAATGTATAACTCCATAGTAGAAGAGGCATTTAAGGATGCTCGGGGAAAATTTTCCATGGAAAAAATAACCGGCCGGTACGAACAATTGTACA
>JAGLQA010000062.1 GCA_023137075.1 Candidatus Aminicenantota bacterium | reverse complement strand
TTTGCCGGTGAGGACAACGAGCTTTTTTATGATCCCAAAACCATGATGGTTTTCGGGGATGCTAAAAAAATGCTTACCGAGTTGGTAGGGTACTTAAAAAAAAATCCGGGAGTTTAAAATGATAGAAGATCAAGAATTTTATTGGAAATTATTAGATACACTGCAGGATGGTGTTTATTTTGCCAACTTAGATAGGAAAGTCACCTACTGGAATAAAGGAGCCGAACAAATTACCGGTTACAAGAGCGCGGAAATTTTAGGAAAACATTGTGCCGATAATATCCTCATCCACATCGATAAAAACGGGAATAATCTTTGTGCCGGTGCCTGTCCCCTATCCAAAGTGATAAAAAGCGGTGAGCCCTTCGAGGAGAATATTTATCTCCATCACAAAAAAGGGCACCGGGTGCCGGTGTATGTGCGGGTGAACCCGGTTAAAAATAAAGAGGGGAAGGTTGTTGGCGCGATTGAAATATTCAGTGACAGCTCGTTTAAAGAGATTGTGGACCAGAGGATGAAGGAATTAGAAAAGCTGAATTTAATAGATTCCCGGACAGGATTACCCAACCGCCGTTTCCTGGAGATGACCCTGCACACTAAATTGTCGGAATTGTCTCGATATAAATGGTCTTTCGGGGTTATTTATATTCACATCGCTCCCCGGGCAGGTAAAGAGACCTCGACTAAAACTGAAAAGTTTGCTGAGGTATTAAAAATTGTCTCTAAAACTTTTCGCAACACCTGTAATCCCTTTGATATTATCGGCCGTTGGGAAAAAGGAGAGTTCGTGGGAATATTTGGCAATGTGGATAAGAAAAAACTAAAAAGCCTGGAGAAATTCTACCGGGTTATTTTGGAAAAAACCGATCTATCCGCTGCCGGTTTGGCCCCCTCTGTAAAAATCGGCACAGCCATGGCACAGCCTGACGATAAGCCGGAGAGCATAATCGACAAAGCAAAGCAAAATGTTCAACCGGGAGGTTAATAGCAGGAGCCTGCCTGTGCGTGTCTGCAGGCAGACAGGCTAACCTTGACATAGCATCACAAAATCGATTTCATCCTCCCAGGGTTTTCCTCATGATCTCTCCCCTTTTTTTATTTTTTTAACCCTTTTTTTAATGTTTTCGTATATAATAGACAAGTCAGAAAATGAGGAGGAATAAAATGAAAAGAGGAATTATTTTTATCACGTTACAACTAATGGTGTTTTCCATGGTTTCCTACGGAAAAAAACTGGCCACCCTGCCGGGACTGTTCAAACCTTATTTCATTATAATGGACAACGAACAACTCTATGTGTGTGATGGGGCATTGGTGAGCATCTATTCGCTGAAAGATTTCAGCTTGATATCGAGATTCGGGAAAGAAGGCGAAGGTCCGGAAGAATTTAAACTCTCACCAAGCAAAGATGGATTATTTGTCCATCCCCAAACCGACTATTTGCTCATAAGCAGCATTAGAAAAGCCTCTTTTTATACCATAGAGGGAAAATTCATTAAAGAGATGAGAGTGGGAAACAATCAGATAGTCGGGAATTATCAAACCATCGGCAACAAATTTGCAGGGTTAGACTCTAACTTAGGTGGTGATCTATCAATGGTATTTACCATCAATATCTTCGATGATAAATTTACAAAAATAAAGGGAATATACAAACAGGATTTCATGGAGCGGGGAAGTATGACCTTCCCCATGGTATACCCCCTTTTTTTCGTAGAGGATAACAAAATTATCGCACCCGCGGACGAAGCGTTCACGCTCAATATTTTCGATGCCGATGGTAATAAAATCTCCGGTATCCACTGGGAATATAAACGCTTAAAGGTCAAAGAGGATTACAAAAAGGGTGTTCACCAATTCTTCAAAACCGACCCGGGTACCAAACAGTACTACGAAGTCTTTTTTAAAAAATTGCTCAAATTTTCCGATTATTTCCCTGCTATTCAATTCTTTACCGTTGACAATGGGAAAATATATATCCAGACATACCTGGAAAAAGACGATAAATATGAATTTTTTATCTATGATTTGAAAGGAACATTCTTAAAACGCCTGTTTCTCCCGGTAGCGTATCTAAATGTATTCATGCCCCAGGCATATACCATCAAAAACAACACACTCTACCAACTGATCGAAAATGAGGATGAAGAGGAGTGGGAACTGCACGCCGTCGAGATCAAGTAGATCAGTAAGAAGTAAGAAATTGGGTGGGAAAGGCCCTGGGCGTAATTCTTGAAGTTCATTTTAAAAAATTAAAAAAAGCTCATTAGTGTAACACGACACTATTTAAATGTCCGGGAATTCATTTTTTGCAATGGCCAGGGACAGCTTTTAGCCTAATCGATCAAGAACATCTTTTAAAAGTAAGGCGGATTTGAAACGGACCACCTTCCCCGGGAGCTGCGGTAATTTTTCAGCTACAGCCTCGGAAACAGCCAACAGGATGTTTTCATCCCGGAATGTTTCCAGGGTGGCAACTTTATCCCGCAGGTATTCGGGTGTCCAGAAAGCGACGATCTCGAAGTGAACTTTGCGGCCGTCCTCATGCTGCAAAAGAAAATCGGGGAAAAAAACTTTCTGACCCCGGTGCAGCATCTCGCCTTCCCGCACAAGTGACCAACCATTCCGTTTTTCCTCTCCCCACTTTTCGGCAAAG
>JAGLQA010000619.1 GCA_023137075.1 Candidatus Aminicenantota bacterium | reverse complement strand
TCCCGGATTCCATTTTCGAGACATCAAGGATATCATTTATAATTCCCAACAGGTTGATTGCCGAACTATTTATGATTTCCAAATATTCCTGTTGATCGGTTTTTAATTCCGTTTGCGCCAATATTTCACTCATCCCGATAATGGCATTCATGGGCGTGCGAATTTCATGGCTCACATTGGTTAGGAATTCGGATTTCAAACGGGTGGCGGCTTCGGCTATCTCCTTTGCTTTTAGCAGCGCTTCTTCGCCGGTTTTTTTATCACCGATCATTTTATTGGCAGATTCAGCCAGTTCCCTGAGTTCGGTTACGGTTAGTTTCTCTTTATCTAAGAATTCATTTTTCTTGGCCGATTCTTTGAAAAAATTCGCGAATATGTTAAATTCATTTTTTATGTTTTTTGAGAAATAATGTGAAACCAGGAGGGCAAAAAGTAATATCAGGACAAAGGCGGCAATAATCAGAATGATCTCGTTCCTCACGGTATTTCTGAGGATTTTTTTGTTCCGGGAAACAATTTTCTCAAGATCAGCCGGGTAGAAACCGGAACTCACGATCCAATTCCACCCTTTATACAACCGGGAATAGGAAATTTTTTCGACAGGTTCACCGGAATCGCCTACTTCCCAAAAACCAACCTCCGCTTCTCCTTTTTGCAAACATAGATCCACGATTTTTTTATAAAAGAAGTCTCCTTTTACATCGGTGAGCGTTTCGGGGAAAATCTGTCCCACCAGATTCGGGGCCTTTGGATTTGCGATCACCCTGACAAATTCGTCACCGCCTGCTTCGCTCAGTATGGCGCTCATAAAAATATAATTCTTAGAGTCCTTCCCAAACCTGGTATTTTTGATCCGCTTGATTACCTTTTCCCGGATATCCTTTTCCACTTCATCTAAGTATTCACCGGTTCCGATTATCCATTTGTAGGGCTCAAATAATTTAATATAGGTGAATTTTTTGTTCAGTATTTCTTTTTGGTCCGGTTTATACCAGTTGTAATAGGTGAATCCTTCGCCCTGGGATTTTACCAATTCGACAAAATTCTTTAGCGAATCTCCAGGCGCCGGTTTATCCTCGAGTCCCCTTTCCGGAGGATATAGGATGATATTGCGGTTAATATCATCAATGAAATAGTAACCTCTTCCTTTATTGAATCGTACCGGCCGCAGGGCATCTTTAATTATTTTTTTTATCTCATTTCTGCTTTTACCGGTTTTATTGTTGTTATACAGTCCTAAGGCGATTTGATAGGCTTCGTGCACCCGTCGTTTGATGTCGTCTTTTAGAACTTCTTCGGCCAGGGATTTGTTATAATCGATATACTCGATGATCTCATTTACCTTTGATTTGATGGCGAGGAGCTGCTCACGGAAGAATTTTTCTTCGATTTTGTCGGCTTCCGCATTAAAATTCCTGTATTTATCGGATATTAAAAAAACACAAATAATTAGAGTCAGGAGGGAAATCACAATTATCGAACTGTAGGAAAATAGTTTGGCTAAACTTCTTTGTACAGGCATGTTCCTTCAAAAGGAATTTTAACATAAAAATAAAAAAAATCAAAATATCCGGAATTATCGGGAACACTGGGGCCCGGGCCGGCAAAGAAGGGAGAAGTTGACCCCCAGGTTAAACCGGTTGACCTACCGGTTAAACGCTCAAAAACCCGGATAGATAAGGGGAAAGGGGATTTTTTTCGATTTTTCTCAAAAGTTGTTAACCGGTGGGTTAAATTGCGGGGAAGGATGGATCCCGGCAAATAGCGAAAAACCCTTATCAATAAAGCCCTTACAGGAAATTTGCCAGGTTGGCACGCATATTGCTGTCTGTGTTTCTGCTTGATTGAGATCGACTCTCTCAAGTAAAAAAACCTAATGGAGGTTAAAATGTTAAAAAAACTGACGAAGTCAAATCTCAACGGCGAAGTCAAAGAAAGGTCTGCCGAACCGGTGCTGCCCTGTAAGTTAGAGTGTCGGTCATCCTGCGGCGGTTCAGGCGACATCTATGTTACCGACCTTTCGTGGATTTACAATTACATGTGATTAAAGTGATTTCGTAGAGATTTACAGTGTAGAGGGGAAAAAAACTTCCCCTCTACACCTCTGCGGGGCTGTTATCAATTACAGGAAGGTAAAAATGGACTACAACAAAATTATATTAGGCAAGAACAAACAATATGTATATTTATGCGATTACAATCAAATCCTTAACCGAGAAATGGAAGAATACTTTTTAGAAAGTTCAAAGCATAAAAAAATCGAGGTCAGGGATGTTCATATCACTCCCGGTTTGATCAAAGAAAAATTAAAACTGCTGAATCATGTTATTTTTGAAGTTACCGAGAACTGCAATCTCAGGTGTAAATACTGCGTGTTTAACGGTGAATACATCAACCAGAGACCTTTCTCCACAAAACCCATGTCTTTCAAAACGGCAAAATTAGCCCTTGACCGGGTTTATCACTATATAAGTGAAAGAGATAATAGAGAATTGTACCTGGGTTTTTACGGCGGTGAACCCTTTTTAAATGTGAAACTCATCAAACAAATCGTCGATTATGCCGGGTCATTATTTGCCGGGTGGGAGGTGAAATATAACCTGACTACCAATTTAACTCTTTTAACCGACGAGATTCTGGATTATTTAATTGAAAATAAATTCAGGATTTTAGTCAGCCTGGATGGCCCCGGTAATAATCATGACGCCAAACGGGTTTTCCCTGACGGCAGCGGCAGTTTTGATATAGTTTGCAAAAATTTAAGAAAGATTAAAGAAAAAAACAGCGACTACTTCGGGGAAAAGGTAACTTTTTCAACCGTGTTTTCACCCGATTTACCCTTAGAGAAGTTATATGATTTTTTTTCAGATGATGATCTGGTTAACCGGAACAGCATGAGGCTGAGCTCTGTTAACCCTTATGACACGACCTATTTTGAGAAATACCCCTATGATAAAAATGAATTGAGGGGAAAAAATGAAAATATTATAAAAAAGATGAAGGGCAAAAAAAAGGAAGGTAAAGATTTAAGTAAGATAGAATCGATTCTTTTAAGAAAC
>JAGLQA010000618.1 GCA_023137075.1 Candidatus Aminicenantota bacterium | reverse complement strand
GCAAAACAAGAACTGTGAATCGAATCCCCTAAAATTAAACAAAAACGCAGCTAGTAATTGAAAAGATCATTTTTTTATGTTATAAACGGTTATTATAGCACTGCACGGAAGTGCCGGTAGTTTTTTGGAGCAAAAATGATAGAAATAATCGACGAAGTGGTTGATAAAAAAATTCTTGAAAAAACGGCAAAACACTTTAAGAAAAAAGGCATCATCCTGCCTACTTTTGCCCAGTTGAAAGACCCGGAACTTATCCCGCAAAAGATAAAGGATAAACTAAAAAATATCGGCCTGTGGGACTTAGATCCCCTGAACCTCTTCAGAATCACCTGGAAAAATGAACCTAAAGAAAAAGGCGGTTTGTTTGGTGGGGTTAACTATATGGAGTTCCCTTCACAACTCACGGGCGTAAAGGCGCGGATTATTGCGCTTGTGGGCAAATATTTTCCCACGGGCTGCCATAAAGTGGGCGCGGCTTTCGGATGTTTGGTGCCCAAAATCATTACCGGCCAATTCGATCCCACCTATCACAAAGCCGTATGGCCGTCAACCGGGAATTACTGCCGGGGAGGGGCTTTCGACTCTTACCTGATGGGCTGCAGCGCGGTTGCCATCCTCCCGGAAGAGATGAGCCGGGAACGTTTTGCCTGGCTTAAAGATATCGGGGCCGAAGTCATTGCCACACCGGGGTGCGAATCCAATGTGAAAGAAATATACGATAAATGCTGGGAAATCAGGAGAACCCGCAAAGACTGCATCATCTTCAACCAATTTGACGAATTCGGCAACCCGGCCTGGCATTATTACGTTACCGGCACGGCCATCGAAGAGGTGTTTAATAAAGAAAAAAACGGCAAATGCAAACTGGCGGCTTATATCTCGGCCAGCGGGTCTGCCGGCACGATCGCGGCGGGCGATTATCTCAGGACTAAGTACCCGCTGATCAAGGTAGTGGCGGCAGAAGCGCTGCAGTGCCCCACATTACTTTACAACGGTTTCGGCGGGCACCGGATCGAAGGAATTGGCGATAAACACGTACCCTGGGTGCATAATGTGAAAAATACCGACTTGATTACGGCGATTGACGATGAAGACTGTATGAGGCTTTTCAGGCTTTTTAACGAGGCTAAGGGGAAGCAATACCTGGTGTCAACCGGGCTGGATAAGGATTTCGTGAACAAACTGGAACTTTTAGGCATATCCTCTATCGCCAATCTCCTGGCTTCCGTTAAAATCGCGCAATACTTTGAGTTGACACCGGAGGATATTATTTTCACCGTTGCCACGGATTCGGCGGAAATGTACGATTCCCGCATCATCGAATTGCGAGAAAAGCGGGGAGAATATAGCGAATTACAGGCAGTAAAAGATTTAGAAAGATGCCTCTACGGCGCCGCGGTTGATTATACAAAAGAATTAAGCTATACAGATCGAAGAACCATTCACAACCTGAAATACTTCACCTGGAGAGAGCAGCAGGAAAAAGAGACCGAAGACTTAGACCAGATGTGGTACGACCGGGAAATCTGGCCGAAAATTTTCAACCAGCCGAAAAGATGGGACGAACTCATCTCCCAATTCAACCACACTGCGTGTTGAGTCGTTTAGGGGCACCAGCAATTCTAATTGGTGCTCAGGGGAAACCCGAC
>JAGLQA010000617.1 GCA_023137075.1 Candidatus Aminicenantota bacterium | reverse complement strand
CGGGCGCCGGGCTTGACAGGGGATTTTCCAATTGCTACCATTATTCATTATGTTAAAACAAAAATATCAAAAAATCTTGAGGAGGCTAAAAAGATGAAAAGCGATATCGAAATCGCCAGGGAAGCAAAATTAGAAGATATTGAAGAAATCAGTGAAAAATTGGGAATACTGGGTGAAGAATTCTGGCCCTTCGGCAGTTATAAAGGCAAGATATCTTTGAAAGCTGTCGATCGACTGAAGGGGGAAAAAGACGGCAAACTGATCCTTGTGACCGCCGTAACGCCGACTAAATACGGTGAAGGAAAAACCACCACCTCTATCGGGTTGTCCATGGGGATCAATAAGATCGGTAAAAACTCGAGCGTCGCCATAAGAGAGCCTTCCTTAGGACCTGTTTTCGGATTAAAGGGCGGTGCCGCAGGGGGCGGCTATTCCCAGGTGCTGCCCATGGAAGATATCAACTTACATTTTACCGGGGATATACACGCGGTTACCACTGCCAATAACCTGCTTTCCGCAGTCGTCGACAACCACCTGCACTTCTCCAACGAATTGGGTCTCGATACCAGGAAGATTGTCTGGACCAGGGCCATGGACATGAATGACCGCAGCATGCGAAATATTACCGTGGGCTTAGGGGGTAAATCCCAGGGCTACCCCAGGGAAGATAACTTCATTATTTCGGCCGCTTCGGAAGTAATGGCCATTCTAACCATATCTGAAAGCTTAGATAATATGAAAGAAAAACTGGGCAATATCCTGGTTGGTTTCAACCGGAACAATGAACCGGCTTTTGCCCGGGATTTTAAAATTTGCGGGGCCATGGCCACGGTACTTAAGGAAGCAATCAAACCCAACATCGTGCAAACGATAGAGCATACCCCGGCCTTTGTTCACAGCGGCCCCTTTGCGAATATTTCCTTCGGCACCAACAGCGTAGTGTCTACTAAACTGGCCTTAAAATTGAGCGATTATGTGGTCACCGAATGCGGTTTCGGGTCCGATCTCGGTTTTGAAAAATTCATTAACTTAGTCTCACGATTTGCCGGGTATAAAATACACGCGGTGGTTATTGTTGCCACGGTTCGGGCCTTGAAGCATCAGGGCGGCGGCAAAGACATGAACGCGCTGCGAGTGGGGCTGGCAAATTTAGGTAAGCATATCGATAATGTCAAAAGCTTAGGGTTTTTACCGGTTGTGGCGATCAATGTTTTTAGCGATGACAAACAGGCCGAATTAGACGCGATAAAGACCTACAGCGAGGAAAAAGGAGCCACTGCCGAGATGAGTGAAGCATTTGAAAAAGGCGGCGCGGGCTGCATCGCTTTTGCCGAAAAGGTGGTGGCTATCGCGGATAAATCGAACGGTAGATTTAAACGAACCTATTCCCTGGACGATTCGGTGGAAGAAAAGATAGAAAAGGTGGCCGAACATATCTATGGCGCCGATGGCGTTATCTATTCCTGGGATGCCAAGAAAAAAATGAAATTGATAAAAAAAATGGGATTGGAAAAGATGCCGATCTGTATTGCCAAAACACCTCTTTCTTTTTCGGATAACAAGAAGAAGTTCAATGTACCCACCGGCTGGCGTTTGAATATTAACGAGATTAATATTGCCCATGGGGCCGGGTACCTGATCCCTATCTCCGGCGATATTATGCTGATGCCCGGCCTACCCAGGGTGCCCTCGGCGGAAGGTATCGATATCGACTCTTCCGGCCACTATATCACCGGCCTTTCTTAGAATACAATCCGGAACAAATTTACAATTCCCGGAAGAGTGACAGGAAATTTTTCGGGTTTACCTGTTCCGCTCTTATTTTGGGATTTATTTTTGTCCTGTCGAATATTTCCCGGAGTTGTTCTTCCGGGTATTTTGTCTGAAGGTTGTTGAACAAGGTTTTGCGCCTGTTTCTAAAACAGTCTTTCAAAAAAAGATAAAAATGACCGGAGTCGATTTTTTCATGGTTATCCTTTTTTTTTTTCTCGAACAAAAAAACCGTGGATTTGACTTTTGGCGGGGGAGAAAAGGAACCGGGATTAACCGTAAAAAGTTTCCGTAAATCAAACAGATAATTGAACATCAGGGACCGGGCGCTGTTATCTCTAGATGGACCGGGTAGACTCAACCTGTCAGCGAACTCTTTTTGCATCATGAACATCCCTTTTTCTATTTTAGGACACCCGGCAATGATCCAATCGATGATCTCCCGGGAAATATAGTAGGGTACGTTGCCGACCAGGTTTATTTTCCCCTGGGGGCAAATCGTTTCGAGGCCCAGGTTCAGCACACTGAGATAAATGATATTGACATTTTTTTCATGTTTTGCCTTGATTTTATGATAGAGTTCTTTGTCTACTTCTACGGCAAATATTTCATTCTCCTTTTCATCGCGATATTTGATCAGGAGGTCGGTGAGAATGCCGGTTCCCGGTCCGATTTCCAGGATGCTTCCCCGCACAGGAAAAAAAGTCCGGATCATTCTTTCCGCAACGTTCTTATTGGACAGGAAATGTTGTCCCAGTTTAGCTGGTGCCATACCTTCATTATAAATAAAAAAGAGGCAATTGGCAAATGCTCGGGAGGTCGAATTTTCGTCCTCCTTGACAAAATACCAAAGACCTTATAAAATACTGCTTCCTTTCAAAAAAAATTTCCAAAAATATTCCCCGGAGGAATAAAACCAATGCCGGAAGACGTATTAAAGGGAAATCCGCTGCAGCTGACCAACACCCCTTTGCCCGCTTTCAGTTTACGGGTACTGTTTAGGCTGCTGGTTAAAGCCAGGTTCAAAATCTGGCCCCAATACCTGCCGAGACTATTGTATGCCCTCTGCCTGAGCCTCTTTATGACCCCTTTCCGCGTGGTGGAACGGATCAGGTACAAACAAGCAATACAAAACACAGAAATAAAAAAGGGCCCCATCTTTATCTTAGGATATTGGCGCAGCGGGACTACCTATCTCCACCGTCTCCTCGCTTTAGATAAAAATCTGGGCTTTTTTTCAACCTTCCAGGCTTACATGGCCACGATTTTTCTGGGTTTTGAAAAAATATTCAAACCACTGGTGATTTCCAGCATCCCGGAGAAACGGCCCATGGACGATGTGCGCATGGATGCCGATTACCCCCAGGAAGACACCTATGCTTTAGGTTCATCCTCTTTTCACTCCTTCTACCACGGCTGGTGTTTCCCCCGGGAAATGGATTTTTTCAACGATCTTTTATGTATGGAAAACGTCTCCCCCGATGTCGTCGAGGAATGGAAGACCAAATATCTATATTTTCTAAAAAAGATAACTCTTTATCACAAGGGAAAACAATTAGTACTAAAAAACCAGGATAACACCGCAAAAATCAGGTTCATACTTAAGCTGTTCCCGGACGCGAAGTTCGTTTATATTACCCGGAATCCCTATCATCAGTACTTATCGATGGTCAAGTTCACGAGTAAGGTTTTGCCCCGGTACTGCGTCCAGAAGCCGCCGGGATTAAAAGAAGTGGGAGAAGCGATACTCTCGCTGTATGAAAGAATGCTGCAAAAATACCTGCAGGATAAAAAACTCATCCCGGCAGGGAACCTGGTGGAAATGAAATACGAAGATCTCATTACGGATCCTCAAACTGAAATGAAGAGAATCTACTCGGGACTCGGACTCGACGGATTCTCCGATTCCGAAGCGGCTTTTCAAAATTTCATAGAGTCGCAAAAAGAGGTAAAACTTAGCAGTTACGAAATCAGCCCCGATCTAAAAGAGAAGATAAATCAAAGGTGGCAGGCTGCCTTTAAAGAATTCGGCTACGAATCGTGACGCTTCCCGCCAGAACAAATGTGCATTTAAGGTGGAAAATTAGGGAATTTGCTATAAAATAAGATAGCAAATTAGGATAGACGCACTGCGTCATCTTTGTTTATGCGATCATACGGAGCGTTCCTCCACTTTCAACTCTGTTACCCAAAAATGTTCTCATTTTTGGGAGCGTCTCACTCTCCGCAGGATTTTCCTGCTCCGAGTTCGCAAGCCGCTCAGGGGAAACCCGACACGCCTGCTGTACTACTATCTAATATTTAGATATAAAAAATGACTTTGACGCAGTCCTATAGTTACACCCTTTTTTCTTGTTATTTTTGCCGGGATGTGGTAAAAATAGTATTAAATATTTTATCGTGGGATAGTGATGATGAAGAAAAGACAAATTTTTATCAGTTACAGTCATAAGGACGAAGCGTGGAAGGACCGGCTTATACCCCATTTGCAGGTGCTGGAAAAAGAAAATTTTTATAGGATGTGGCACGACCGCGGCATAGGCGACGGCACCGATTGGGAAGAGCAAATCAGGACAGCTATATTGGAAGCGCAGGCCGCCGTACTATTGGTAAGCGCCGATTTTTTAGTGTCCGATTTTATCAATAGAGTAGAAGTACCCCTGATTCGTGAGCAGCAAAAAAAAGGACTCCGGGTATTTCCAGTTATCGTGAAACCCTGCGCCTGGCAGGAGGTCTCCTGGTTATCTTCCATGCAGTTATCCTCGAAGGATGGTAAACCCCTTTCAGTGAGAGGAAGTCATAAAATCGACGAAGAGTTGGCCGCCCTGACCCGCAAGATCGGCAACCTATTTAAGAAAAACAAAACCACCTTTACGCCCCTTCCGCCCGAGGCGGTCGATACTGTGAAATTGCCTATTACCGGGCCGGAGTTGTTCGGTAGGGAAGATGAACTGGAGATTTTGGACGCGGCCTGGGCGGATGACTCGATCCGGGTGCAAACCGTGGTGGCCTGGGGCGGGGTGGGCAAAACCGCCCTGATCAACGGCTGGCTGAACCGCATGGCACA